>NZ_JBSGET010000097.1:0-31840 GCF_053603035.1 Kitasatospora sp. NPDC004272
ACCAGGGATGGACGGCGGGTCTGAGCCTGGCCACGGCTTTCGAGATGATGCTCACCGACGGGGTCAACCGCGGGGCCGCCGGCCGCCGTCCGGAAGGCGCCCAGGTCCTCGTCGCTCTCGAAGGCCAGCGCGATCCACGAGCCGTCCGCGAACAGCAGGTCCTGCCGCTTGGCCCAGACGTCGTTCGGGGTGTCCGGGCGCAGCCACCAGCTGCCGGCGGGCAGTTCGATCAGCGGGGTGGTCCGGTACTCGGAGGTGGACTGGTAGCTGGTCCAGCGGCTGAGGAACAGCAGCCGGCGGTCGGTGACCATCATGGTGAACAGGTCGTGGTCGGCCTTGAGCTTCTCGCCGGCGGTGGTGCGCACGGCCCGCCACAGCAGCCAGGCGGTGGAGCCCTCGGGGCCGTGCCAGGAGCCGCCGTGCAGCGGGCGGCGGATCGCCCGGTAGGCCCGCCGGGTCAGCGAGAGGCCGTACGGGCGGCGCCCGTAGGCGTCCGGTCCGAAGATGTCGACGAACCAGCGCGGCAGGAAGTACAGCCACAGGCCGCGCCAGAGCGATTTGAAGAAGTTCATCGTCCAAATGAGAGGGGCGAAACCGACCGCGCGAACGGTGTCGCGGTCCCACCAGAGCGGCAGTAGACGGTCCAATTGGGCCGCCCACGTGCCGATCATCGGCTCGCCCTGATACAGGTACTGACCTGCGGTTCTCTGAAGCTGGTAATCCCCGTACGCGACCGCCGGAAGCGGTTGCGGCTGATATGCGCTCATTCGACAAACCCCCCAATTCCCCGTGCAGTTCGGTTTTCTGCGGGGAACAAACTACCGGGTGGGGGAGGCGTTTTCGACCGCCCTCCGGACAACGGCCCGGACGCCTCCGGCGGCCTGCGAGAATGAGGGCATGTCGACCACTCCCGCCGCCCCCGGCAGCACCGCACTGGACCCGGCGATCGCCGCCCGTCTCAAGCGCACCCCGGACGGCCTGCTGCCCGCCGTCGCCCAGCAGTACGACACCGGTGAGGTGCTGATGCTCGGCTGGATGGACGACGAGGCGCTGCACCGCACCCTGACCACCGGCCGCTGCACCTACTGGAGCCGCAGCCGGGCCGAGTACTGGGTGAAGGGCGACACCTCGGGCCACTTCCAGCACGTCAAGCAGGTCGCCCTGGACTGCGACGGCGACACCCTGCTGGTCAAGGTCGACCAGGTCGGCGCGGCCTGCCACACCGGCGACCGGACCTGCTTCGACGCCGACGTGCTGCCGCTCGCCGAGTAGCCTGTCCCCGACCGTCCGCCCTTCTCATCCGATCGGTGTCCCATGGAACTTGAGGCTTTCCGCACGCTCGCCGCTGACACCCGGGTCATCCCGGTCACCCGCCGGCTCCTGGCGGACGGCCTCACCCCGATCGGCGTGTACCGCAGCCTCGCCGCCGAACGGCCCGGCACCTTCCTGCTGGAGTCCGCCGAGCAGGGCCGCAGTTGGGCCCGCTACTCGTTCGTCGGCGTGCGCTCCGGCGCGGTCCTCACCGTCGGCCCGGACGGCGGCGCCCGCTGGCTCGGCGAACCCCCCGTCGGCATCCCCACCGCCGGCGACCCGCTGGAGGTGCTGCGCGCCACCCTCGCCGCCCTGCACACCCCCCGGCACCCCGACGACGGCCTCCCGCCGCTCACCGGCGGCCTGGTCGGCTACCTCGGCTACGACGTGGTGCGCCGGCTGGAGAAGCTCCCGAACCTCACCCCGGACGACCTGAAGCTCCCCGAGCTGACCCTGCTGCTCGCCACCGACCTGGCCGTCCTCGACCACGCCGACGGCACCGTGCTGCTGATCGCCAACGCGGTCAACCACAACGACCTGGCCACCGGCGTCGACGAGGCGCACGCGGACGCCGTCGCCCGCCTCGACGCGATGGAGGCCGACCTGCGCCGCCCCGTCGACCCCGGCCTGGCCACCTACACCCCGACCGCGGTCGACGCGCACTCGCCGTTCGGCGGCGAGCCGTACCGCAAGGCCGTCGAGGTGGTGAAGGAGCGGATCCGGGCCGGCGAGGCGTTCCAGGTCGTCCCCTCGCAGCGCTTCGAGGCGCCCTGCCCGGCCTCCGCGCTCGACGTCTACCGGGTGCTGCGCACCACCAACCCCAGCCCGTACATGTACCTGTTCCGCTTCCCCGGCCCGGACGGCGGCCCGGAGGGCGGCTTCGACGTGGTCGGCTCCAGCCCCGAGGCGCTGGTCAAGGTGGCCGGCGGCGAGGCCATGCTGCACCCGATCGCCGGCACCCGGCACCGCGGCGCCACCCCGCACGAGGACGCCGAGCTCGCCGCCGAACTGCTCGCCGACCCCAAGGAGCGGGCCGAGCACCTGATGCTGGTCGACCTCGGCCGCAACGACCTCGGCCGGGTCTGCGCGCCCGGCTCGGTCGAGGTGGTGGAGTTCATGACCATCGAGCGCTACAGCCACGTCATGCACATCGTCTCCACCGTCACCGGCAAGGTCGCCGAGGGCCGCAGCGCGCTCGACGTCCTCACCGCCTGCTTCCCGGCCGGCACCCTCTCCGGCGCGCCCAAGCCCCGCGCCATGCAGATCATCGAGGAGCTCGAACCCACCCGCCGCGGCCTGTACGGCGGCTGCGTCGGCTACCTGGACTTCGCGGGCGACTCCGACACGGCGATCGCCATCCGGACGGCGGTGATCCGCGACGAGACCGCGTACGTCCAGGCGGGCGCGGGCGTCGTCGCCGACTCCGACCCGCACGCGGAGGACACCGAGTGCCGCAACAAGGCGGCGGCGGTGCTCAGGGCGGTCGCCGCGGCGAACACGCTCCGCTGAGGCCCTGCGCCCGCCCACCCACCCGTGCGCCCACCGCTGGGCCCGGCCCGGTTGCGCCGGTGGGTGGGCAGCGGGCCGGGGTTCGGCTGCGCCGGTGGGTGGGGAGGGGGATTTCGGCTGCACCGGGCGGGGACGGGTATTTGCCCGTTGGGCCTGACCCGGTTGCGCCGGTGGGGGTGGGCGTTTTCGGCTGCGCGGGGCAGGGGCGGGTGTCTGCCCGTTGGGCCCGGCCCGGTTGCGCCGGTGGGTGGGCAGCGGGCCGGGGTTCGGCTGCGCCGGGCGGGGGTGGGGGGCTTGCTGTCGTTGTGCGGGGCGGCTCCGGAGGGGTGGGGGTCGGGGCGGGGGTGAGGTCGGGGACACTGGGGGGGTGAGTGAGACGTCTGCTTCCCCCGCCGGTGCTTCCCCCGCCGCGAAGTCCCGCGGCACGTTGGGCCTGATGCTGCTCCTGACCGCGGTCGGTGCCGCGCTGGTGCTGACGGCGGTGGGGCGGACCTGGGCGGAGGGGGTGGCGCTCGGGATGGGCGGCAGCCGGGTCGCGGTGAGTGCGAGCGGGAGCAAGCTGACCGCGCTGCCGACCGGGATGGCGCTGGTGGCGATGGCGGCGGCCGTCGCGGTGTTCGCGGTGCGCGGCCGGACGCGGGTGCTGGTGGGCGTGCTGACGGTGCTGGCGGGGGCGGGGGCGGTCGCCGGGGCGGTGATCGGGTACACCGACACCGCGGGCCTGCACGCCGTCGCGGCGGGGCAGCTCGCGCTGAGCAGTGGCCGGGCCGAGCAGATCACCCGGACCGCCTGGCCGTGGGTGGCGCTGGTGGGCGGGGTGCTGCTGGTGGCGGCGGGGGCGTTGACGGCGCGGTTCGGCAGCGGCTGGCCGGCCATGGGCTCGCGGTACGAGGCGCCGACCCGGAAGGCCCCGGTGCGCGCGGACAGCCCGTCCGACCTGTGGAAGGCGCTGGACCGGGGCGAGGACCCGACCGGCTGAGGCCGTCGTCCGGGGCCGGCGAGCGGTTGGCCGGCCGTGGTGTCGCGGGCCGGTGGCCCTCCTTCGGCGGGTTGCTTCGCGGGCGTGGCGGCGTCGTTCGGGCCTCGGCTTCCGTTCTCTCCTCCGGGCGTCGTCCGGGGGCGGCGTCCGCTGCTCCGGCCCGCTGTCGGGCGGGCGGTCGAGTGTGCGCGGCACCACGTCCGCCCCGGCTTGGGGCTGTCGTGTTCGGCCCGGCACAATGGAGGGGTCAACCCGTCGAGCGCCGCCCAGGACCGCCCGACCGGGACCCGGAGAAACAAGGAGCACCAACAAGATGGCTGCAGCAGCGCACGGCCACACCCCCGCCGCGTGGACCGGCGTGGTCATTGCTTTCGTCGGCTTCTGCGTGTCGGGTGTCGCGATGATCATTCCGAACGTCGTGCTGGTCATCGCGGGCCTCGCCGTGGTCCTGATCGGCGGCGTGGTCGGCAAGGCCATGTCGATGGCGGGCATGGGCAAGCAGCCCAGCAAGAACTTTGCCCCGGCCACCACCGAGGAGCGCAGCGCGGTCGCCGCGGGCTGACCCCGGCGCGGAGCGGACCGAGCGGAACCGGACGGCGGGCCCCTGCGGCCCGCCGTCCGGCGTTCCCGGAGGCGGATGCTCCAGCGCTTCCCGGGGGAGGGCGGTCCGGCGTTTCGGTGCGGGCGGGCACCCGTGCGGCGGGGGCACAATCGTCCCCGTGAACGCTCCTGCCGCCCCCGGTTCCGCCGCCCCCGGTTCCGCCGCGTCCGGTCCCGCCACCAGAGCGGGGCGGCTGCTGCGGCCGCTGGCCGCGCTGGCCGCGGTGGCACTGCCCACCGCCTTCGTCGGGGTGGTGGACCCGAACGCGCCGGGGCACTACCCGGTGTGTCCGGTGCTGCGGGCGACCGGCTGGTGGTGCCCGGGATGCGGCGGGTTGCGCTGCGTGCACGCGCTGACCAGGGGGGACGTGCTGGCGGCGGCGCACGACAACCTGGTGGTGGTGCTGCTGGCGCTCGGGCTGGCGGTGCTGTGGGCGGGCTGGGTGGTGCGGGCGGTGCGCGGCCGGCCGGGGTGGCGGCCGCGCTGGACCGCCCGGCGGGCGGGGGTGCTGGTGGTGGTGCTGCTGCTGTTCGCGGTGCTGCGGAACCTGCCGGTCGGTGCGGGGCTGGCCCCGC
This sequence comes from Kitasatospora sp. NPDC004272, assembly GCF_053603035.1. Lineage (NCBI taxonomy): Bacteria > Bacillati > Actinomycetota > Actinomycetes > Kitasatosporales > Streptomycetaceae > Kitasatospora > Kitasatospora sp. NPDC004272. Next base: position 4,976 of record NZ_JBSGET010000097.1, read on the forward strand.
CGGGGGTGTGAGCGGGGCGCACGAGGCGTCCACCGGGGGGTCCGCCGTTCGAGACGCGCGCCGGGGGGATGCGGAGTGCGCCCCCCGCGCCCGATACCATCGAAGGGCCGGGGCTGCGCTCGACGCCCCCGGCCTCACCACCGAAACACGATGGGGGCGCACGCGTGACTGTGCTCGACGAGATCATCGACGGGGTCCGGCAGGACCTCGCCGAGCGACAGGCCCGGGTCTCCCTGGACGAGCTCAAGGAGCTCGCCGCCAAGGCGCCCGAGGCGAAGGACGGCGTGGCCGCGCTGCGCGGCGACGGCGTCCGGGTGATCTGCGAGGTCAAGCGCTCCAGCCCGTCCAAGGGCGCGCTGGCGGCGATCGCCGACCCGGCCGCGCTGGCGGTCGACTACGCGGCGGGCGGCGCCGCCGCGATCAGCGTGCTCACCGAGCAGCGCCGCTTCGGCGGCTCGCTGGCCGACCTGGACGCGGTGCGCGCGGCGGTTCCCACCCCGGTCCTGCGCAAGGACTTCATCGTCACCGCCTACCAGCTGTGGGAGGCCCGGGCGCACGGGGCCGACCTGGCGCTGCTGATCGTCGCCGCGCTGGAGCAGCCGGCCCTGGTCTCGCTGATCGAGCGGGCCGAGTCGATCGGGCTGACCCCGCTGGTCGAGGTGCACGACGAGGAGGAGATCGCCCGCGCGGTGGACGCCGGCGCGCGGATCATCGGCGTCAACGCCCGCAACCTGAAGACCCTTGAGGTCGACCGGAACACCTTCGGCAACGTGGCGGACGCCATTCCGGCGCACATCGTCAAGGTCGCCGAGTCGGGCGTGCGCGGGCCGCACGACCTGATCACCTACGCCAACCAGGGCGCCGACGCGGTGCTGGTCGGCGAGTCCCTGGTCACCGGCCGGGACCCGAAGGCCGCGGTCGCCGACCTGGTCGCCGCCGGCGCCCACCCGGCGCTGCGCAACAACGGGCGGGGCTGAGCCTCCGCCGTGTCGATCGCCACCCGTCTCGCCCCCGGCTGCCGCCCGCGCGGCTGCCGCGCGCCCGCGCGCCGGGCGCTGGGGCGGCGGGTGCGCTACGTGATCGGCTGCGAGCCCGGACAGGTCCCCGGACGCCGATGGCGCGGCACCCGCGGCTGACCACCCGCCGCGCGTTCCACGTCCACGCCGTCAATCCTTCATCCGAGGACGGATCATGTCCGAGCACTACCTTCCGGGCGCCCAGGTGCCCGACGCACGCGGTTACTTCGGCGCCTACGGCGGCCGCTTCATCCCGGAGGCGCTGGTCGCCGCCGTGGAGCAGGTCGCCGAGGAGTACGAGAAGGCCAAGAACGACCCGGCGTTCGCCGCCGAGCTGGACGTCCTGCTCAAGGACTACACCGGCCGGCCGAGCCCGCTGACCGACGTCCACCGGTTCTCCGCGGAGGCCGGCGGGGCGCGGGTCCTGCTCAAGCGCGAGGACCTCAACCACACCGGCTCGCACAAGATCAACAACGTGCTGGGCCAGGCGCTGCTGACCCGCCGGATGGGCAAGACCCGGATCATCGCCGAGACCGGCGCCGGCCAGCACGGCGTGGCCACCGCCACCGCCTGCGCGCTGTTCGGCTTCGACTGCACCATCTACATGGGCGAGGTCGACACCCAGCGCCAGGCGCTGAACGTGGCCCGGATGCGGATGCTGGGCGCCGAGGTGATCCCGGTGACCTCCGGCAGCCGCACCCTGAAGGACGCCATCAACGAGGCGTTCCGCGACTGGGTCGCCAACGTGGACTCCACCCACTACCTGTTCGGCACGGTGGCCGGCCCGCACCCGTTCCCGATGATGGTGCGCGACTTCCACCGGGTGATCGGCGTCGAGGCCCGCCAGCAGGTGCTGGACCGCACCGGGAAGCTCCCGGACGCGGTGGTGGCCTGCGTCGGCGGCGGCTCCAACGCGATGGGCATCTTCCACGAGTTCATCCCGGACGCGGGCGTCCGCCTGATCGGCTGCGAGGCGGCCGGCGAGGGCGCCGAGACCCCCAAGCACGCGGCCACCCTGACCAAGGGCGACCCGGGCGTGCTGCACGGCTCGCGCACCTACGTGCTGCAGGACGAGGACGGCCAGACCATCGAGTCGCACTCGATCTCGGCCGGCCTGGACTACCCGGGCGTCGGCCCGGAGCACGCCTGGCTGAAGGACACCGGACGGGCCGAGTACCGCCCGGTGACCGACGCGCAGGCGATGGAGGCGCTGCGGCTGCTGTCCCGCACCGAGGGCATCATCCCGGCGATCGAGTCCGCGCACGCCCTGGCCGGCGCGCTCGAACTCGGCCGCGAGCTCGGCCCGGAGGCGACGATCCTGGTCTCGCTCTCCGGCCGCGGCGACAAGGACATGCACACCGCTGCCGAGTACTTCGGCCTCTACGACGCCGAGGGGACCAACTGACATGGCCGACACCAAGCTCACCACCGCCCTGGCGGCCGCGAAGGCCGAGGGCCGGGCGGCCCTGATCGGCTACCTGCCGGCCGGCTTCCCGACCGTGGACGGCGGCATCGCCGCGATCAACGCCCTGATCGAGGGCGGCTGCGACGCGGTCGAGGTCGGCCTGCCGCACTCCGACCCGGTGCTGGACGGCGCGGTCATCCAGACCGCCGACGACATCGCGCTGCGCGGCGGCGTGAAGATCAAGGACGTGCTGCGCACCGTCGCCGAGGTCGCGGCGGCCCACCCGGCCGTCCCGGTCCTGGTGATGACGTACTGGAACCCGGTGGACCGCTACGGCACCGCCCGGTTCGCCGCCGACCTGGCCGCGGCCGGGGGAGCGGGCTGCATCCTGCCGGACCTGCCGGTGGAGGAGTCCGAGGAGTGGCGCAAGGCGGCGGCCGAGCACGGTCTGGACACCGTGTTCGTGGTCGCCCCGTCCTCCAGGGACCACCGGCTGGCCGAGGTCACCGCGGCCGGCTCCGGCTTCGTGTACGCGGCGGCCGTGATGGGCGTGACCGGCACCCGGGCGGCCGTCGGCAACCTGGCCGAGGACCTGGTGGCCCGCACCCGCGCCACCACCGAGCTGCCGGTCTGCGTCGGCCTGGGCGTCTCCAACGCCGACCAGGCCGCCGAGGTCGCGGCCTTCGCGGACGGCGTGATCGTCGGCTCGGCGTTCGTCCAGCGGCTGCTGGACGCCCCGGAGCCGGCGGAGGGCACGGCCGCGGTCCGCGCGCTCGCGGGCGAGCTGGCGCGGGGCGTCCGCCGCAAGTAGCACCGCAGTAGCACCGCACGCCGCCGAGGGCCGCCCGGGGAGCAACCGCCGCTCCCCGGGCGGCCCTTCGCGTTGCGGTCCCTCGCGTTGCGGCCCCTCGCGTCGCGGCCCTTCGCGTTGCGGCCCTCCGCGTCGCCGTCCTACTCCGCGAGGGTGAAAAACCGGTGGGGGCGGGTACTCCCGTCCCGGCCGGGGCCGTTGAACCCTCCGGTGGTTCGTCGGCGAAAGGGCATCCGGATGGCACGGGTTCACCGGGCGGTGCTGCTGCGGGCGCTGGCGGCCGGGCTGGCGCTGGCCGCCGCGCTGGCCGGGAGCGGCGGCGTGGAACGGGAGTTGGCCCGCCGGGGGGCTGAGCGGGCGGTGCTGTGCCAGCAGTCGGAGGCGGGCTGCGACGCGCCGGGACGATGATCCGGAAAATCGGACGTATGACCGTTTAATGTCACTCATACGGCTTAATTCGCCAATGTGGAGGAACCGTCCGGCATCCCCTACGGTTCATCAGGCAGGAAACGGTGGAGCGCGTCCGAGGGGGAACTGATGGCCAGTCAGCAGGCTGACCGGGGCCGGGTGGGCGGACTGCGCCGGGCGGTGGACGGCGCGGCGGCCGAGTGGTTCGGGCTGGCGGTGCGACTGGGCCTGGCGGTGGTGTGGGGCTGGGCGGGCCTGGCGAAGGTCTCCGACCCGGCGGAGGCGGCGCAGGCGGTGCGGGCGTACGAGATCCTGCCCGAGTCGCTGGTGAAACCGGTCGGCTGGGGGCTGCCGTTCCTCGAACTGGCGCTGGCCCTGCTGCTGGTGCTCGGCCTCGGCACCAGGATCGTCGCGGCCGTCTCGGCCGTGCTGCTGCTGGTGTTCATCGCCGGCATCTCCTCCGCGTGGGCGCGCGGCATCTCGATCGACTGCGGCTGCTTCGGCGGCGGCGGCGCGGTGGACGAGTCGCAGACCAAGTACCTGCAGGAGATCCTGCGCGACACCGGGTTCCTGCTGCTGTCGGCTTGGCTGGTCTACCGGCCCCGGACCAGGCTCTCGCTGGACGCCTGGCTGGCCGCCTGAGCCGTCCGCCGACCCCGACGACCCCAACCCACTGGACTGGCAAGAGCACCCCATGAGCGAGAAGAACCGAGAAGGCAAGCGCAACGCCCGGGACAAGATGCGGGAGGCCCGGGCCGCCGAGGACGCCAAGGCGCGGCGGACCAGGAAGCTGGCGGTCGGCGGCGTGGTGGTCGCGGTGATCGCGGCCGCCGTGGTGGTCGGCGTGGTGGTGCAGAACCAGCGCTCCAAGCCGGAGACCCCCACCGCCGCCCCGGCGGGCACCATCGGCGACAAGAACCTGGTGATCCCGGTCGGCGCCGCCAACGCCCCGTCCACGCTGACGGTCTACGAGGACCCGCGCTGCCCGGCCTGCGGCAGCTTCGAGCGGAGCTTCTCGCCGACCATCGACCAGTTGGAGGACGCCGGCAAGATCGTCGTCCGCTACCACATCGTCTCGTTCATCGACCGCTCGCTGGGCGGCAGCGGCTCCAAGTACGGTGCCAACGCGCTGGGTTGCGCGCAGGACGCGGGGCACTTCCGCGACTACCACGACGTGCTGTACCGCAACCAGCCGGAGGAGACCGAGGACTCCTTCGGCAGCAAGCAGACCCTGATCGACCTGGCCAAGCAGGTCCCCGGCCTGGACACCCCGGAGTTCCAGTCCTGCGTCAACGACAACAAGTTCGGCGGCTGGGTCTCCGCGGTGCAGCAGGACTTCGACAAGTCCAGCTTCAAGTCGACCCCGACGGTGCTGCTGAACGGCGAGGCGGTCTACCCGAAGAAGGGCGACGAGCAGATCAGCCCGGAGAACCTGGTGAAGTGGGTGGACGCGGCCAACCAGGGCAAGGAACTCGGCACCGCCGGCTCGAACGGGCAGAGCCCGGCGCCGACCTCGACCGCCGGCGAGTCCAACAACCCGCCCTCGCCCTGACCCGGTCGGTCGCGTGACGCTACCGTGACCCGCTCCGGTGCGGGTGGGGCCGGTGGGACACGGTAGCGTCGACAGTGCCATGGATCTCGCATACATTCCGAGCCCGTCGCGGGGCGTCCTCAACCTGGGGCCCATCCCGCTGCGCGCCTACGCCTTTTGCATCATCATCGGTGTCGTCGTGGCCGTGTGGCTCGGCAGCAAGCGGTGGGTCGCCCGCGGCGGCGGCCGCCACACGGTCGGCGACATCGCGGTCTGGGCGGTGCCGTTCGGCCTGGTCGGCGGTCGGCTCTACCACGTCATCACCGACAACCAGCTGTACTTCGGCGAGGGCAAGCACCCGGTCGACGCGCTGAAGATCTGGGAGGGCGGCCTCGGCATCTGGGGCGCCATCGCCCTCGGCGCGGTCGGCGCTTGGATCGGCGCCCGCCGCCGCGGCGTCCCGCTGCCCGCCTACGCCGACGCGATCGCCCCCGGCATCGTGCTCGCCCAGGCCTGCGGCCGCTGGGGGAACTGGTTCAACCAGGAGCTGTACGGCCGGCCGACCACCCTGCCCTGGGGCCTGAAGATCGACAAGACGCTGGCCGACGGCACCGTCGTCCAGGGCGTCTACCACCCGACCTTCCTGTACGAGTCGATCTGGTGCGTGCTGGTCGCGGTCCTGGTGATCTGGGCCGACCGGCGCTTCACCCTCGGCCACGGCCGGGCCTTCTGGCTGTACGTGGCGGCCTACACCTTCGGCCGGTTCTGGACCGAGTGGCTGCGGATCGACGAGGCGCACCGCTTCTTCGGCCTGCGCCTGAACGACTGGACCGCGATCCTGGTCTTCCTCGGCGCGATCGCCGCCTTCGTGCTCTCCGCCAAGCTCCGCCCGGGCCGCGAGGACCCGGACGCGATCGACCCGCAGGCCACCGAGGAGCGCGCCGCGGCGGCGGCCGCGGTCGCCGAGGCGGAGCAGCCGCAGGACGGCGCGCCGGCCGCGGAGGCCACCGGCGCCGCGGCGGAGGACGCCGGGAAGCCCGGGAAGTCCGGGAAGTCCGGCACCTCCTCCTGAGCGCAGCCGCTCGACCCCGTCGGGGCCGCCACCGCCGAGACCGGCGGAGGCGGCCCCAACTGCCTTTGGGCAGGCTTACTTTGCTGGAAAGCGGCAGGTCAAAACGGGTACGTTCGGGGGGCACCGGCAAGCCCGGCCGGAGCACGGCCAGGGGGGTTCCGCCGTGCCCGGAAGGGGAGCCGCCCGCATGAGCACCATCACCGCCGAACCGCAGACCGACGGCCCGCAGCCCCGGATACCCGACGCCGACCACCACCGGGACGTCAACGGCGGCTGGCTGCGCCCGGCCGTGTTCGGCGCGATGGACGGCCTGGTGTCGAACTTCGCGCTGATGACCGGCGTGGTCGGCGGCGCCGCCGCGCCGAGCACCGTGGTGCTGACCGGCCTGGCCGGCCTGGCGGCGGGCGCGTTCTCGATGGCGGCCGGCGAGTACACCTCGGTGGCCTCCCAGCGCGAGCTGGTGGAGGCCGAGCTGGAGGCCGAGCGGATCGAGCTGCGCCGCAACCCGCAGGGCGAGCTGGCCGAGCTGGCCCAGCTGTACGTGGCCCGCGGCGTCGACCCGGAGCTGGCCCACGAGGTGGCCCGGCAGCTGTCCGCCGACCCGGACACCACGCTGGCCGTGCACGCCCGCGAGGAGCTGGGCGTCGACCCGGAGGACCTGCCCTCGCCGCTGGTGGCCGCGCTCTCCTCGTTCGGCTGCTTCGCGCTCGGCGCGCTGCTGCCGGTGCTGCCCTACCTGCTGGGCGCGACCACGCTGTGGCCGGCCGCGCTGCTGGCGGTGCTCGGCCTGTTCGGCTGCGGCGCGGTGGTGGCCCGGGTGACGGCCCGCAGCTGGTGGTTCTCCGGCCTGCGGCAGCTGGTGCTGGGCGGCGCCGCCGCGGGCGTCACCTACCTGCTGGGCCGGCTGATCGGCGGGGCGGTCGGCTGACCTGCGGACTCGACCGCCGACCGGTCGCCACCCGAACAGTCTTGTACGAAAATCCAGACCTCTGTATAGTTATGCCATGGAACGCGTGATGTTCCGCACATGGGCCTGAGCCTGCGCCTTGCCCTAGTCTCGACACACGGCTGTCGACCCCCGGAATCAAAAGCGGGGGCGGCGTCGACTTCGAAGAATCCCAGGTGGGACTCCTGTGACAGGTGTGCCGGGGGCGTTTCGCCCCTGTTTCGCGCTGTTCGGCCCAGGGCACACTGGAGGGAACGCGCGACGCTGCGCCTACCCTCGATCCGCCCGCTGACCTGGGGTTCAGTCCGCGATGTGGACGCAGGAATCCACTTCCCGGGGCGAGCGGCATCATGTAACCTGCACCGACAAATCGCATCAGGGCCAACGTCGTCCCTTTGCATGAAGCAACTGTTTACGACGACGGGAGAGCCGATGCTGTCTGCATCCATGCACTCCGGCCACGAGGACGCCAAGGCCGCCGGCCCCTACGCCCTCGTTCCGGACGCGCGTCCCCAGGCCCAGGGTCTCTACGACCCGCGCAACGAGCACGACGCGTGCGGTGTCGGCTTCGTGGCCACGCTGACCGGCATCGCCGACCACAAGATCGTCGAGCAGGCGCTGACCGTCCTGCGCAACCTGGAGCACCGCGGCGCCACCGGCGCCGAGCCGGACTCCGGTGACGGCGCGGGCATCCTGACCCAGATCCCGGACGCGTTCCTGCGCGCCAACACCGACTTCGAGCTGCCGGCCGTCGGCTCCTACGCGGTCGGCATCGCCTTCCTCCCGGACAGCGACGAGGAGGCCGCCGCCGCGGCCACCCGGATCGAGGTCATCGCGGCCGAGGAGGGCCTGACCGTCCTCGGCTGGCGCGACGTCCCGGTCACCCCCGACCTGCTGGGCGCCACCGCCCGCTCCGTCATGCCGCGCTTCCGCCAGCTCTTCGTCACGCACGGCGAGCGCACCGGCATCGCGCTGGACCGGCTCTCCTTCGTGCTGCGCAAGCGCGCCGAGCGCGAGGCCGGGGTGTACTTCCCCTCGCTCTCCGCCCGCACCCTGGTCTACAAGGGCATGCTGACCACCGGCCAGCTGGAGCCCTTCTTCCCCGACCTGTCGGACCGGCTCTACGCCTCCGCGATCGGCCTGGTGCACTCCCGCTTCTCCACCAACACCTTCCCGAGCTGGCCGCTCGCCCACCCGTACCGCTTCGTCGCGCACAACGGCGAGATCAACACGGTCAAGGGCAACCGGAACTGGATGACCGCCCGGGAGTCCCAGCTCGCCACCGACCTGATCCCCGGCGACCTGGACCGGATCTTCCCGATCTGCACCCCGGACCACTCCGACTCGGCGTCCTTCGACGAGGTCCTGGAGCTGCTCCACCTCGGCGGCCGCTCGCTGCCGCACTCGGTGCTGATGATGATCCCGGAGGCGTGGGAGAACCACGCCACCATGGACCCGGCCCGCCGCGCGTTCTACCAGTACCACTCCAACCTGATGGAGCCCTGGGACGGCCCGGCCTGCGTCACCTTCACCGACGGCACCCAGATCGGCGCGGTCCTGGACCGCAACGGCCTGCGCCCGGCCCGGTACTGGATCACCGAGGACGGCCTGGTCGTGCTCTCCTCCGAGGTCGGCGTGCTCGACATCGACCAGGAGAAGGTCACCAAGAAGGGCCGCCTGCAGCCCGGCCGGATGTTCCTGATCGACACCGCCGAGCACCGCATCGTCGAGGACGAGGAGATCAAGGCCGCCCTCGCCGCCGAGCACCCCTACGAGGAGTGGGTCGCCGCCGGGCAGATCCAGCTCGCCAAGCTCCCCGAGCGCGAGCACATCGCCCACACCCACGCCTCCGTCACCCGCCGCCAGCAGACCTTCGGGTACACCGAGGAGGAGCTGCGGGTCATCCTCGCGCCGATGGCCAAGACCGGCGGCGAGGCGCTCGGCTCGATGGGCACCGACTCGCCGATCGCCGCGCTCAGCGAGAAGCCGCGCCTGCTGTTCGACTACTTCACCCAGCTGTTCGCCCAGGTCACCAACCCGCCGCTGGACGCGATCCGCGAAGAGCTGGTCACCTCGCTGCACAGCAACCTCGGCCCCGAGGGCAACCTGCTGGACGCCAGCCCGGCGCACTGCCGCTCGGTCGGCATCACCTTCCCGGTGATCGACAACGACGAGCTGGCCAAGCTGGTCCACATCAACGCGGACGGCGACCAGTCCGGCCTGAAGGCCGTCACCCTGTCCGGCCTGTACAAGGTCGCGGCCGGCGGCCAGGGCCTGGCGGCCCGGCTCGCCGAGATCGCCGCCGAGGCCGACGCCGCGATCGCCGACGGCGCCCGCATCGTCGTCCTCTCCGACCGGCACTCGGACGCCGAGCACGCGCCGATCCCGTCGCTGCTGCTCACCTCGGCGATCCACCACCACCTGATCCGCACCAAGCAGCGCACCCAGGTGTCGCTGCTGGTCGAGGCCGGCGACGTCCGCGAGGTGCACCACGTCGCGCTGCTGGTCGGCTACGGCGCCGGCGCGGTCAACCCGTACCTGGCGATGGAGTCCGTCGAGGACCTCGTCCAGCAGGGCGTCTTCGTCCAGGGCATCGAGCCCGAGAAGGCGATCCGGAACCTGATCTACGCGCTCGGCAAGGGCGTCCTGAAGGTGATGTCCAAGATGGGCATCTCCACCGTCGCCTCCTACCGCGGCGCGCAGGTCTTCGAGGCCATCGGCCTCGCCCAGGAGCTGGTGGACGCCTACTTCGCGGGCACCACCACCAAGCTCGGCGGCATCGGCCTGGACGAGATCGCCAAGGAGACCGCCGCCCGCCACGCCAAGGCGTACCCGGCCTCCGGCATCTCCGCCGCGCACCGCGCGCTGGAGATCGGCGGCGAGTACCAGTGGCGCCGCGAGGGCGAGCCGCACCTGTTCGACCCGGAGACGGTCTTCCGCCTCCAGCACTCGACCCGCACCAAGCGCTACGACGTCTTCAAGCAGTACACGGACCGGGTCAACGCCCAGTCCGAGCGCCTGATGACGCTGCGCGGCCTGTTCCAGCTGGACGGCCTCGGCCGGGCCCCGATCTCCGTCGACGAGGTCGAGCCGGTCTCCGAGATCGTCAAGCGGTTCTCCACCGGCGCGATGTCCTACGGCTCCATCTCGATGGAGGCGCACGAGACCCTCGCGATCGCGATGAACCAGCTCGGCGGCAAGTCCAACACCGGCGAGGGCGGCGAGGACCCGGAGCGCCTGTACGACCCGGCCCGCCGCTCGGCGATCAAGCAGGTCGCCTCCGGCCGGTTCGGCGTCACCTCCGAGTACCTGGTCAACGCCGACGACATCCAGATCAAGATGGCCCAGGGCGCCAAGCCCGGCGAGGGCGGCCAGCTGCCCGGCCACAAGGTCTACCCGTGGGTGGCCAGGACCCGGCACTCGACCCCGGGCGTCGGCCTGATCTCCCCGCCGCCGCACCACGACATCTACTCCATCGAGGACCTGGCTCAGCTGATCCACGACCTCAAGAACGCCAACCCCGACGCCCGCGTCCACGTGAAGCTGGTCTCCGAGGTCGGCGTCGGCACGGTCGCGGCCGGCGTGTCCAAGGCGCACGCGGACGTGGTGCTGATCTCCGGCCACGACGGCGGCACCGGCGCCTCCCCGCTCACCTCGCTCAAGCACGCGGGCGGCCCCTGGGAGCTCGGCCTCGCCGAGACCCAGCAGACCCTGCTGCTCAACGGCCTGCGCGACCGCATCGTCGTGCAGACCGACGGCCAGCTCAAGACCGGCCGCGACGTCGTCATCGCCGCCCTGCTGGGCGCCGAGGAGTTCGGCTTCGCGACCGCCCCGCTGGTGGTCTCCGGCTGCATCATGATGCGGGTCTGCCACCTGGACACCTGCCCGGTCGGCGTCGCCACCCAGAACCCGGTGCTGCGCGACCGGTTCTCCGGCAAGCCCGAGTTCGTGGTCAACTTCTTCGAGTTCATCGCCGAGGAGGTCCGCGAGATCCTCGCCGAGCTCGGCTTCCGCTCGATCGAGGAGGCCGTCGGCCACGCCGAGCACATCAACGCCCAGGCCGCCATCGACCACTGGAAGGCCGCCGGGCTCGACCTGGCCCCGCTGTTCCACGTCCCGGCGCTGCCCGAGGGCGCGGCCCTGCACAACACCACGGGCCAGGACCACGCGCTCGACAAGGCGCTCGACAACCAGCTCATCGAGCTGGCCGAGGACGCCCTGGAGCGCGGCGAGGCCGTCCGGATCCAGCTGCCGATCCGCAACGTCAACCGCACCGTCGGCACCATGCTCGGCCACCGGGTCACCAAGAAGTACCGCGGCGAGGGCCTGCCCGAGGGCACCATCGACGTCACCTTCACCGGCTCGGCCGGCCAGTCCTTCGGCGCCTTCGTCCCCAAGGGCGTGACGCTGCGCCTGGAGGGCGACGCCAACGACTACGTCGGCAAGGGCCTGTCCGGCGGCGTGCTCGTGGTCCGTCCCGCCCGGGACGCCGCCGCGATCGGCGCCGACGCGCAGAACCACGTCATCGCCGGCAACACCATCGGCTACGGCGCCACCGCCGGCCGCATCCACCTGCGCGGCAAGGCCGGCGAGCGCTTCGCGGTCCGCAACTCCGGCGCTACCCTGGTGGTCGAGGGCGTGGGCGACCACGGCCTGGAGTACATGACCGGCGGCCGGGTGGTCATCCTCGGCGAGACCGGCCGCAACCTGGCGGCGGGCATGTCCGGCGGCATCGCCTACGTGCTCGACCTGCGTCCGGCCAACGTCAACAGCGGCATGGTGGGCATCGAGGCCCCCAGCGCCGCCGACCGGGAATGGCTGCGCGACACCGTCCAGCAGCACTACGAGGAGACCGGCTCCACCGTCGCCGCCGAGCTCCTGGCCGACTGGGGCAGCGGGGTCTCCCGCTTCTCCAAGATCATGCCCACCGACTACAAGGCTGTGCTCGCCGCCAAGGACGCCGCTGAGCGCGATGGCCTCTCCGAGGTGGAGACCACTCGCAAGATGATGGAGGCGGCAAATGGCTGACCCCAAGGGCTTCCTGACCACGCCCAAGCAGCTGGCGGAGCGCCGTCCGGTGGACGTCCGGCTCCGTGACTGGAACGAGGTCTACGTCGAGCGCAGCCTCCTTCCGATCATCACCAAGCAGGCCGGCCGCTGCATGGACTGCGGCATCCCGTTCTGCCACAACGGCTGCCCGCTCGGGAACCTGATCCCCGAGTGGAACGACCTCGCCTACCGGGACGACTGGACCGGCGCGATCGAGCGGCTGCACGCAACCAACAACTTCCCGGAGTTCACCGGCCGCCTGTGCCCGGCTCCGTGCGAGTCGGCGTGCGTCCTGGGCATCAACCAGGACGCGGTGACCATCAAGAACGTCGAGGTCACCATCATCGACAAGGCCTGGGACCGCGGCGGGGTCACCCCGCAGGTGCCCGAGCGCCTGTCCGGCAAGACCGTCGCCGTGATCGGCTCCGGCCCGGCCGGCCTGGCCGCCGCCCAGCAGCTCACCCGGGCCGGCCACACCGTGGTGGTGTACGAGCGCGCCGACCGCATCGGCGGCCTGCTGCGCTACGGCATCCCCGAGTTCAAGATGGAGAAGCGCCACATCAACCGCCGCATCGAGCAGATGCGCGCGGAGGGCACCCGCTTCCGCACCGGCGTCGAGGCCGGCGTCGACATCAGCGGCCAGGACCTGCGCTCGCGCTTCGACGCCGTCGTCATCGCGGCCGGCGCCACCACCGCCCGCGACCTGCCCGTCCCGGGCCGGGAGCTGAACGGCGTCCACCAGGCGATGGAGTACCTGCCGCTGGCCAACAAGGTCCAGGAGGGCGACTACGTCGACTCCCCGATCTCGGCCAAGGGCAAGCACGTGGTCGTCATCGGCGGCGGCGACACCGGCGCGGACTGCGTCGGCACCGCGCACCGCCAGGGCGCCCTCTCGGTCACCCAGCTGGAGATCATGCCGCGGCCGTCCGAGGACCGCCCGGCCAACCAGCCCTGGCCGACCATGCCGATGACCTACAAGGTCACCTCGGCCCACGAGGAGGGCGGCGAGCGGATCTACTCCGTCTCGACCACCCACTTCGCCGGCGACGAGGACGGCAACGTCCAGGAACTGCACCTGGTCGAGGTCGAGTTCAAGAACGGCAAGTTCGAGCCCGTGCCCGGCAGCGAGAAGGTCATCCCGGCCCAGCTGGTCACCCTCGCGATGGGCTTCACCGGCACCGACGTCAAGAACGGCCTCGTCGAGCAGCTCGGCGTCGACCTCGACGCCCGCGGCAACGTCGGCCGGGACGGCAAGTTCGGCACCAACGTCGACGGGGTGTACGTTTGCGGTGACGCCGGTCGCGGCCAGTCGCTGATCGTCTGGGCGATCGCGGAAGGCCGTTCGGCCGCCTCGGCGGTCGACGCCTACCTGGGCGGCAAGACCCCGCTCCCCGCCCCGATCAAGCCGACCGACCGCTCGCTGGTGGTCTGACCGACCACCGCCCCGAGAACGCCCACGCCCCCCGCGAGGGGGGCAAGGCCGACAAACACCGACCCGCCAGAGCCGCCGGGACCCGGTCATCACGACGCCTGCCCACTCCCCGACCAGGTAAGGGCAGGCGTCGTTGTCTGTTCTCCGGGGGAGAGCACCGACGGGGGCTCGGGGAACGGCGAGTCCGTGCTGCTGGTGGCCGGAGCCCATCGGGGGTTCGTGCTGCTGCGTGTGGTGAACGGAACCGGAAGCAGATGCGCGCTCCGGCAGTGCACCGTGAGCAGACCGGGCCTCGCCGTTCCCCGAGCCCTGATTCGCACCCCTCCTAGGCCGTCGGGACCTTGTCCAGGAAGCCGACCACGGTGGCGATCCGGCCGTCCTCGGTGGCGGTGAGGACGTCGAAGCCGATCACCAGGGGCTCCGTGGCGCCCGCCGGGGCCAGCTCCCAGGTGAAGCGGGCCACGTCGTGGTGGGCGTCGACCGGGCCGAGGGTGAAGACCAGGCCGGCGAACTGGGCCTGGACGGCTGCCAGGGTGGCGTCGAACTGCTCGTGGCCGCGGACCGCCACCAGCGGGTCGGTGTAGCTGCCGTCGGCGGCCCAGGTCTCCTCGACCAGCTTGCGGCGGGCGGCCGGGTCGGTCTCGTTCCAGGCGGCGAGGTAGCGCTCGGCGAGGTTCCGCAGGTCCATCGGGGGCTCCTTCTGGGTGGTGGTTTCCCTTGCGGGACAAGAAGTTACGGAGATCGCCGGCCCGGGGAATCAGTCGCCTATAGGTAGGGTCGACCCATGCTGTACGGACGGGGGACGGAACGGGCGGCACTCGACCGGCTGCTCGCGGCGGCGGACGGGGGACGGGCCGGGGCGCTGGTGCTGCGCGGCGAGCCGGGCATCGGCAAGAGCGCGCTGCTGGACGCGGCGGCCGCCGGGGCCGCCGGGTGGCGGGTGCTGCGGGCGGCCGGGGTGGAGTCGGAGGCCCGGCTGCCGTACGCGGTGCTCAGCCAGTTGCTGGCGCCCGTCCTGGACCGGACCGGCGCGCTGCCGGGTCCGCAACGGGCCGCGCTGGAACGGACGTTGGGGCTCGCCGACGGCCCGGCCGGGGACCGGCTGCTGGTCGGCCTGGCGGTGCTGACCCTGCTCGGTGACCTGGCCGAGCAGGGGCCGGTGCTGGCGCTGGTGGACGACCTGCAGTGGGCCGACCCGGAGTCCGCCGCGGCGCTGCGGCTGGCCGCCCGCCGGCTCGGCGCGGAGCGGGTCGCCCTGCTGCTCGCCACCCGGGAGGACGCCGGGCCCGACCCGGCCGGGCTGCCCGAACTGCCGGTCGGGCCGCTCGCGGAGCCCGACGCGGCGGCGCTGCTGGCCCACCTCGCGCCCGGACTCGCCGACCCCGCCCGGGCGTTGGCCGCCGCCCGGGGCAACCCGCTGGCGCTGCGCGAACTCCCGCAGGGCGAGGACACCGGGGCGCTGCCGCCCGACGGACGGCTGCGGCTGGCCTACCACGGCCAGGTCAGCCGGCTGCCCGGCCGCACCCAGCAGTGGCTGCTGCTGGCCGCGTTGGAGGAGACCGGCGAGGCGGAGGTGCTGCTGCGGGCCGCCGCGGCGAGCGGACTGGACGCCGCCGACCTGGCGCCCGCCGAGGAGCGGGGCCTGCTGCGGGTCGACCTGGCGGCGGGCCGGGTCGCCTTCCGGCACCCGCTGCTGCGCTCCGCCCTGGTCGACCGGGCGCCGCTCGCCGACCGGCTGGCCGCGCACCGGGCGCTGGCCGCCGCGTACGGGCCCGGCGAGCCGCTGCGCCGGGCCTGGCACCGGGCGCTGGCCGCCACCGGGCGGGACGCGGAGGCCGCCGCCGACCTCGCGGCGGCCGCCGCCACCGCCGCCTCCCGGGGCGGCCACCAGGGCGCCTGCGCCGCGTACGAGCGGGCCGCCCGGCTCAGCCCCGACCCGGTGCTGGCCCGCCGCTGGACGGTGGAGGCGGTGGAGGCCGCGCTGGAGGCGGGCGAGGTGGAGCGGGCCGAGCGGCTCGCCCTGGCCGCCGACCGGCCGGACGCCGACCCGGTCACCCGGGCGCACCTGCTGTTCGCCCGCGGCGTCGCCGAGTTCTGGCGCGGCGAGAACGCCTCCGCGCACCGGCGGCTGACCGAGGCCGCCGCCCTGGTCGCGGCCGCGCACCCCGGCCCGGCCGCCCGGGTCCTGGTGCAGGCCGTGCACGTCGCCTGGTACGACGGCCTCCCGGCCGTGCACCGCTCGCTGGACGCGCTGGCCGCCCTCCCGCTGCCGGACGGGGACCCGCTCGGGCCGGTCGTCCGCTACCTGGGCGCCGCGCTGGGCGGCGGGGACGGGCCGACGCTGGCCGGGGCCGAGCGGGCGGCCCGGGCGGCGGGGGCGGCCGTCCCGGTCGACCTGGTGCTGGCCTGCGGGGCCGGGCTGGTGCCCGGGCACGACGCCGAAGTGCTGGACCTCGCCCGCCGACTGGTCCGGGAGGCCCGGGAGGGCGGCGCCTTCGGGACGCTGCCCACGCTGCTCTTCTTCCTCGCCGAGGCGGAGCTGTTCGACGGCCGCCCCGGCCTGGCCGCCGACCACGCCGCCGAGGCGCTCGGGCTGGCCCGGGACACCGGACAGCCGCTGTGGACCGGCCAGTTGCACGGCTTCCAGGCGTACCTGGCGGCCGCCCGGGGCGACTCGGAGCCCTGCCGGGAGCAGGCCGCCGCGGCCTTCGCCCGGGGCGGGGCGGGCGTCCCCTGGGCCCGTTGGGCGCTGGGCCTGCTCGACCTGGGCGCCGGGCGGGCCCAGGACGCCCACGGGCAGCTGGCCGTGCTCACCGGCGGCCCGCTCGGCTACCAGGTCGCCGCCGTCCGGGCCGTGCCGGACCTGGTGGAGGCCGCGGTGCGGCTGCGCCGCGGCGAGGAGTGCGCCGAGCCGCTGGCCCGGTTCGAGCGGTGGGCGGAGCGCGCCGACCGCCCCTGGGCCCGGGCCCTGGTGGACCGCTGCCACGCGCTGCTGGCCCCCGACGAGTTCGCCGGGGAGCTGTACCGGCGGGCGCTGGCCCGGCACGCCGAGCAGCCCCGGCCCTGGGAGGCGGCCCGCACCGAGCTGCTGTACGGCGAGTGGCTGCGCCGGGGCCGCCGCAAGGCCGAGGCGCGGGCCCCGCTGCGCTCCGCCGAGCAGGCGTTCCGGCTGCTGGGCGCGGTGCCCTGGGCCGAGCGGGCCCGCACCGAGCTGGACGCCACCGGCGGCCCGGCCGCCGGGTCCGGTCCGGCCCGGGCGGTGGCCGGGCTGACCCCGCAGGAGTCGCAGATCGTCCGCCTGGCGGCCCGCGGCCTGTCCAACCGGGACATCGCCGCGCAGCTGTTCCTGAGCGCCCGCACGGTCGGGCACCACCTGTACAAGGCGTACCCGAAGCTCGGGGTAGGCTCCCGGGCCGATCTCGCGCGGGTGCTCCCGGCCCTGTCCTGAGCGGAGTCGAAACCCTCGCCCGTACAACGGATTGGCCAAATGCCGGAAGGACCTCGCGGAGTGTCGTCGCGCAGTGGCAGACTGCTTCCCACGGGGTCCACTTGGCGTTCCTGGGGCGGAGGGTTTGCATGACGGGCCTGCAGACGGGCAGCGGTGCGACCGCGCGTCGCATCCAGTTGGGCGCCCAGCTCCGGCGCCTGCGCGAGGCCCGCGGCGTGACCCGGGAGGACGCCGGCTACTCGATCCGGGCCTCGGAGTCGAAGATCAGCCGGATGGAGCTCGGCCGGGTCGGCTTCAAGCAGCGCGACGTGGCGGACCTGCTGACGCTCTACGGCGTCGACGACGAGGAGTCCCGCGGCGCCCTGCTCGGCCTGGTCGGCGGCACCAATGCCCCGTCCTGGTGGCACGGGTACGGGGACGTGGTGCCCGGCTGGTTCCAGACGTACCTCAACCTGGAGGACGCGGCGAACCTGGTGCGCAGCTACGAGGTGCAGTTCGTGCCCGGCCTGCTGCAGACCGCCGAGTACGCGTACGCGGTGATGCGGGCCGGCAGCCCCGCCGCGTCGGAGGAGGAGATCGGGCGCCGGGCCGCGGTCCGGATGCGCCGTCAGCAGCGCTTCCTGGCCGAGGGGGCGACGGCCCGGTTGGAGCTGATCGTCGACGAGACGGCGCTGCGCCGCCCGTGCGGCGGGCCGGAGGTGATGCGGGCCCAGCTGGCGCGGCTGTCGGAGCTGTCGCTGCGCGGGACGATCAGCCTGCGGGTGCTGCCGCTGGGGACGGTCGCGCTGGCGGCGGACAGCGGGGCGTTCTCGGTGCTGTGCTTCCCCGAGCCGGACCTGGCGGACGTGGTCTACGTCGAGCAGTTCACCACCGCGCTGTACCTGGACAAGCCCGCCGAGGTGGCCGAGTACGCGACCGCGCTGGAGCGGGTGTCGGCGGCGGCGCTGTCGGAGCGGGAGACCAGGGATCTTCTCGCGGAGATCCTCCAAGGGACCTGAGCCACAATTAAGATGATGATCCGTCAGTAGGTGTTCGCCAGCGCCGAAAGGGATCGCATGTCCTTGATCGCCGAACTCGCCCAGCAGTACATCGACGGCCAATGGCGTCCCGGTAGCGGCTCCTGGGACATCGTGGACCTCAACCCCTTCAACGGGGAGAAGCTCGCCTCGTTCACGGTCGCCACCGCCGAGGAGATCGACCAGGCGTACCGCGCCGCCGAACGGGCCCAGCCCGCCTGGGCGGCCACCAGCCCCTACCAGCGCCGCCTGGTCTTCGAGCGCGCGCTGCGG
Organism: Kitasatospora sp. NPDC004272; assembly: GCF_053603035.1. Classification (NCBI taxonomy): domain Bacteria; kingdom Bacillati; phylum Actinomycetota; class Actinomycetes; order Kitasatosporales; family Streptomycetaceae; genus Kitasatospora; species Kitasatospora sp. NPDC004272. The sequence continues at coordinate 23,383 of NZ_JBSGET010000097.1, forward strand.
GTGGTCGAGCAGCGCCAGCGGGAGATCCTCCAGGTGATGACCGCCGAGCTCGGCGGCACCCTGGTGAAGTCCTTCTTCGAACTCTCCCTGGTCAAGGACATGCTGCGGGAGGTCGGCTCGCTGGCGCTGCGCGCCGAGGGGAAGATCCTGCCCTCGCCGGTGCCCGGCAAGGAGAACCGGCTGTACCGCCTCCCGGTCGGCGTGGTCGGCGTGATCAGCCCGTTCAACGCCCCGGTCTTCCTCTCGCTGAAGGCCGTCGCCCCGGCGCTCGCCCTCGGCAACGCGGTCGTCCTCAAGCCGCACCAGGACGCCCCGGTGGCCGGCGGCACCCTGATCGCCAAGATCTTCGAGGAGGCCGGGCTGCCGGCCGGCCTGCTGAACGTCGTCCTCACCGACATCGCCGAGATCGGCGACGCGTTCATCGAGCACCCCGTCCCCAAGGTGATCGCCTTCACCGGCTCGGACGGCGTCGGGCGGCACGTCGCCGCCGTCGCCGCGGGCCACCTCAAGCGCACCGTCCTCGAACTCGGCGGCAACAGCGCGCTGGTGGTCCTCGACGACGCCGACCTCGACTACGCGGTGGACGCCGCCGTCGCCAGCCGCTACGTCCACCAGGGCCAGATCTGCATGGCCGCCAACCGGATCCTGGTCGACCGCGCGCTGTTCGCCGAGTTCAGCGAGAAGTTCACCGCCAAGGTCGCCTCGCTGAAGGTCGGCGACCCGGGCGACTCGACCACCCAGCTCGGCCCGCTGATCAACTCCGCCCAGGCCGAGTCGATCACCGCCGAGGTCGACCGCGCGATCGCGGCCGGCGCCCGCCCGCTGCTGCACGGCGCCACCGTCGGCACCCTGGTCCGCCCGACCGTCCTCACCGACATCCCCGCCGACGACCCGATCCTGCGCCGCGAGGTGTTCGGCCCGGTCGCGCTGCTCATCCCGTTCGACGGCGAGGACGAGGCCGTCCGGATCGCCAACGACACGCCCTTCGGCCTGTCCGGCGCCGTGCACACCGCCGACACCGAGCGCGGCGTGCGGTTCGCGCAGCGGATCGACACCGGCATGATCCACGTCAACGACGGGACGATCGCGGACGAGGCGGGGGTGCCGTTCGGCGGTGTGAAGAGCTCCGGCAGCGGGCGGCTCAACGGCGAGGCCAGCGTGGACGCGTTCACCACCCTCAAGTGGATCTCGATCCAGCACGGGCGCTCGCGCTTCCCGTTCTGAGCGGCGCGGTGAGGTGAGGTGAGGTGAGGGGGCCGGGCAGCCGGCCCCCTTCTGCTTTCGGCCTCCCGCCTCCCGCCTTCCGTCAGCGGCCCGCGGGCTGCGGTGGGTGCGGCAGTTGGGGCAGGCCGTCGGCGAGGCCCAGGACGACCCGGGTGCCGAGCGGGCGGGCGAGCCGGAACTCGACCGGGGCGGCGTTGATGCTCGCCGGGCACGCCTCGTCCGGGCCGAACTCGCGCGGGGTGGTGCGGCCGATCAGGACGACCGCCAGGTCGGTCTCGTAGACGGTGCCCGGGTCGACCGTGGCACAGCCGTAGGGGACGTAGGCGGTCAGCAGCAGGCCGTCGGGGGAGACCGCGGAGAGCGAGGCGGAGGTGCCGTCCGCGGTCCACGGGCCGGGCGCGGTGGGCTCGGGGCGGGGGAGGGACTGCCCCGACTGCGGGAGGACGGCCGGGTAGCGGAACGGCTCGGCGTAGCCCGCGAAGGTGAACTCCCAGACCGGGACGGTGGCCTCGCCCCGGCTGGTGGCGACCTGGCGGGTACCGGGCCGGACGGCGGTGACGGCGAGCGAGGGGCAGTCGTCGGCGCAGCCCGTGGCGGCGGCGGGCAGCGAGTCGAGGACGTCCTTGGCGGAGCGCTGCGGCAGGGCGAGGGCGGAGCCGTCGGCGAACCGCACCTCGGAGAGGCCGGAGACGGAGACTGGCAGCGGCACCTGCAGGTCGAACCGGTGCATCAGGTACGCCTGCTTGTCGGCGCCGCTGTGGAAGGCGTCGGAGGGCAGCCACTCGGTGGTGTCCTCGATCGGGTAGTAGCCGTGCTCCCACGCCTGCTGGGTGCTCGACCCGGGCCAGGCCGCGGCCACCTTCGCGGCCTGCTCGGCGGCCGCGCCGGTCGCGGGCCGCGGCTCGGGCCCGGCCGGGACGGTCGTGGCGGGCACGGCCTCGCTGCCCCCGCCGCCCCCGTCGCCGACGCCGACCGGGTGGCTCGCGCACCCGGTGAGCAGCAGGGCCGCCGCCGCGCCCGCCGCGAGTGCTGTCCGTACGCGCATCTTCCGTCATCCCCCCGGGTCGTGGTCCGTGGCCGGACGGGGCTTGGACGGGACGGGGCGGGGAACGGTTCCCGGACGCGCGCGGGGCCGCCCGGGGACGGATTCCCGGGCGGCCCCGGCGGGTCGACGGCTCGCCGGTGGCTAGAAGACCGGGACGCCGGCCCGGACCAGGCGCCAGGTGCTCGTGCCGTAGAAGTCGGCCGGGTCGATGACGCCCTTGGCCTTCACCCAGGCGATCATCGTGTTGCGGATCTCGTCGGAGTTGGCCCACACCTGCTGGGCGGCGGCGACGTGCGGGAAGTTGCCGCCGCCGCTGGCGCGGTAGTTGTTGACGGCGAGGACGAACCGCGCCGCCGGGTCGACCGCCGCGCCCTGGTACGACAGGTTGACGATCCGGCTGCCGACCGGCTGCGCGATGTCGATGTCGTAGGACAGGCCGTAGATCGAGTCGTAGTTGTAGTCGGGGGTGTTGTTGGCCTGGTTGGTCAGGGTGGCCGGGTCGACCGGGGCGCCGGGGGCGAGCTGGGCGTAGTACTTGGCGGAGTACTCCAGGTAGTCCTTGAGCTGGGCGCCGGTCAGGATCCGGGCCTCCAGGGTGTTCTCGTAGATGTACAGGCCGGCCGCGTCGCGCAGCTTGACCTCGCCGGCCGGGATGACCGCGGTGCGGTTGAACGGCGCGGCCTGGGCGAGCACCGGCAGGGCGGCGTACTGGCCGCCGGCCAGCGCGTCGCGGACCGCGTCGGCCTGGACGCGGCCGATCAGGTCGATGATCGGGGTGTCCTTGAACCGGGCGTCGGCGATGGAGAGGGTCTCCTTGCAGCTGCCGATGACCTGGTTGACGTAGGCGACGACCTTCTTGTGCTGGTCGGCGACCAGCTTGACGACCTTAGGGTCCTCGGCGACGGTGTTGGCGTTCAGCAGCCGGGCGCTGACGCCGGTGACGGTCCACTCGCCGCGGGCGAACTCGACCTCGAAGTCGAAGCAGGTCAGCCGCTCGCCCCAGAGCGCGGGCTCGGAGAGCACGACGTTCTTGCCGGTCTCCTCGTTGACCACGATCCGCTGCGGGACCTCCTTGTGGGCGTGGCCGACCAGGATCGCGTCGATGCCGGGCACGGTGGCGGCGGTCTCGGCGCCCGCGTTCTCCGAGTAGGGCAGCTGGTCGCCCCAGGAGGAGCCGCCGTCCACGCCGGTGTGGGCGGTGATCACGACCACGTCGGCGCCGGCCGCGCGGACCTTGGGGACCCACTTGGCGGCGATCTCCGGGATGCCCGGGAAGGCCAGCTGCCCCTGCACGTTGGCCTTGTCCCAGATGGCGATGCCGGGGTTGGTCAGGCCGAGGATGCCGACCCGGATCGGGCGGCCGTGGCCCAGGCGCAGTTCGCGGATGACGTACGGCGGGAAGGCCGGCTTCTCGCTCTTGGCGTCGACCGCGTTGGCGCCCAGCAGCGGGAAGTCCAGCTGGTCCTGGTAGGCGCGCAGCAGCGGGATGCCGTAGTTGAACTCGTGGTTGCCGAGCGCGGCGGCGTCGTAGCCGATGGCGTTCATCGCGGCGGCCATCGGGTGGCGCGGGGCCTTCTTGCCGGTGATCGGCTCGATCCGGGCGAAGTAGTAGGAGAGCTGGGTGCCCTGGATGGTGTCGCCGGCGTCGATCAGCAGGGTGCGGCCGCGGCCCTTCTCCTGCCGGACCTGCTCGACCAGGGTGGAGATCTTGGCCAGGCCGACGTCGTTGTGGGCGGCGTCGTCGTACTCGGAGTCGGTGAAGTACTCCCAGTTCAGGACGTGGCCGTGCAGGTCGGTGGTGCCCATCACGGTGAAGGCGGCCTTGAACGGGACGGGGCCCTTGCCGCGGGAGTCGTCCCGGTCGTGGTCCGCGGCGGCGGCGGGGGTGGCCGCGGCGGCGGACAGGCCGCCGGCCAGGGCGGCCCCGGCCGCGGTGGCGGCGGAGCGGGTGACGAAGTCACGGCGGTTCAGGGACATCGAGGACTCCAAGTGGGGCGTGCGGGCGGTCAGCGGGCGTCCGGGCCGGGGCAGCTGACACCCCGCCACCCGTGGTGACGCGCGTAGAAAACGCGTCTGGCAGTCTGCCGCTTTCCGGCCGCCGGGGCCAGACCCTCCGGCCATCCAACAGGTGAGACGTGGGTGACCTCCGCGTGACGCCGCCCGTCCCGCCCGCACGCGCGTGCGTCAATCCGCCTCCCGGACGCTCACCCCGCGCGCCACCCGCCGCACGGTGCGGGCCCGTTCACCAAATCTTTCGCCAACTGCCATGGGGGGACTGGCCGGAACCGCTCTGTTACGTCCCGGTAATGCCTAGGCTCTGCTGTATGCGCCGAGCAAAAATCGTTTGTACTCTCGGGCCGGCCGCGGATTCGTACGACCAGATCAAGGCCCTGGTCGACGCCGGCATGGACATCGCCCGACTGAACCTCAGCCACGGCTCCCACGCGGAGCACGAGGACCGTTACCACCGGGTCCGCAAGGCATCGGACGAGTCAGGCCGCAGCGTCGGCGTGCTGGCCGACCTGCAGGGCCCGAAGATCCGCCTCGCCACCTTCGCCGACGGGCCCGTCCTGCTGGAGCGCGGCGACGAGTTCACCATCACCGTCGACGACGTCCCCGGGGACCGGGAGATCTGCGGCACCACCTACAAGGGCCTGGCCGCGGACGTCTCGCGCGGCGAGCGGATCCTGGTCGACGACGGCCGGGTCTGCCTGGAGGTCACCCACGTCGAGGGCCCCCGGGTGCACTGCATCGTCATCGAGGGCGGACTGGTCTCCGACCACAAGGGCCTCAACCTCCCCGGCGTCGCCGTCTCGGTGCCCGCGCTCTCCGACAAGGACGTCGAGGACCTGCGCTGGGCGCTGCGGACCGGGGCCGACATCATCGCGCTGTCGTTCGTGCGCAGCGGGAAGGACGTCGAGGAGGTGCACCGGATCATGGCCGAGGAGGGCCGCCGGATCCCGGTCATCGCCAAGATCGAGAAGCCGCAGGCGGTGGAGAACCTGGAGTCCATCGTGGACGCCTTCGACGGCATCATGGTCGCCCGCGGCGACCTGGGCGTCGAACTCCCGCTGGAGCAGGTGCCGATCGTCCAGAAGCGCGCGGTCAAGCTGGCCAAGCGCAACGCCAAGCCGGTCATCGTCGCCACCCAGATGCTGGACTCGATGATCAACGCCTCCCGGCCGACCCGCGCCGAGGCGTCCGACGTCGCCAACGCGGTGCTCGACGGCACCGACGCGGTGATGCTCTCCGGCGAGACCTCGGTCGGCAAGTACCCGGTCGAGACGGTCAAGACCATGGCCCGGATCGTCGAGGCCGCCGAGGAGGACATCCTCGCGGCCGGCCTGCCCGCCCTCACCGCCAGCAGCAAGCCCCGCACCCAGGGCGGCGCGGTGGCCCGGGCCGCCGCCGAGATCGGCGACTTCCTGGACGCCAAGTACCTGATCGCGTTCACCCAGAGCGGCGACACCGCCCGCCGGCTGACCCGCTACCGCTCGCCGATCCCGGTGCTGGCCTTCACCTACGAGCCCGCCGTGCGCAGCCAGTTGGCGCTCACCTGGGGCGTGGAGACCTTCCTCGGCCCGTTCGTCACCACCACCGACGAACTCGTCGCCCAGGTCGACTCCGCCCTGCTGAGCCTGGGCCGCTGCAAGCCCGGCGACGTCGTGATCATCACCGCCGGCTCCCCGCCCGGCCTGGCCGGCTCCACCAACCTGGTGCGCGTGCACCACGTCGGCGAACCGGCCAACTGACGCCGGGCACCGCGCGGCCCGCTCCTCCGGCCCGGCCGGGGGGACGGGCCGCGCCCCGCTTGACGCACCGTCAGGCACCCCGCGCCGGAGCGCGACACCTTGTCGTAGCATGCCCTGGGTGGTGTCCCGGGGATCGGGCCCGCGCCGGGACCGGGGGGAAGACGCAGGTTGATACGCCGCCGCATCGCAGTGGTCTGGACCGCGGTCGTCCTCACCGCGGGCTGCACGCCCTACGGCGCGGACACCCTGCGGGCGGTGCAGAGCAGCAGCCCCGCGCGGCCGCCGACCCGGACCGTGACGCTGGACCGGACCGCCTGGTGGGGCGGCGACTCCTACCGGCTCACCGCACTGACCACCACCCTGCAGCCGGACGGCCGGACCTCGGTCGAACTCGTCCTGAGCGTCGGCATCGAGTCCCCGGTACCGGTCGCCGCCGCCCTGCCCCGGGCCACCCTGGAGTCCGACGGGGTCACCGTCAGCGGCCCGCTGGAGATGACCCCGCCGCCGTACGGCCGGGCCTCGCTGACCGCCACCGTGCAGGACGTCGGCACCGCCGGGCAGCAGCTCGACCCCGACCGGCTCGCCCTGGTGCTCACCGCCCCCGGCGCGGCCCGCGCGGTGATCCCGGTCGGCGCCCGGGCCGGCCAGGACCAGGTCGACCTGGCCCCGACCCCGCTGCGCCCCTCGGCGGACGGCGTGCGCACCGGCCGCCACCGGCTCGCGCTGGCCTCCGCCCGGCTGCGCGAGGACTGCAGCGGCGGCACCGGCAGCGCGCCGACCGTCCTGCTCGGCACCGTCCCGGTGGCGCCGCGGGTGCTGAGCGCCCCGAAGCCGGGCCGGCACGCGGTCGAGGTGCTGTTCGAGGCCCCGGCCGGCAGCACCGCCGACGGCCTGCTGCTGCACCTGACGCTCCCGGACGGGCGGCGGCTCGCCCCCGCCGTCCCGGTCGACGCCACGCCCTACCCGGACCTGACCGGCCGGATCAGCCTGGCCGCCTGGTTCGACTTCTACGGGGACACCACCGGGACGTACACCCTGGAGGCGGTTGACCGGGAGACGGGCGCGGACCCCGCGGTGATCACGCTGGGAACCGGCTGAGAACCGCGGCGGTTCCGAGGCCGGGCGGCCTCGGTCGGCGAGGACCCGGTCGAGACGGTGAAGGCCATGGCCCGCACCGTCAGTCCTTCGGGCCGACGTGCGCGTCCAGTGGTTCCACGGCGGCCCTGCGGGCGATCGAGACGAGGCGGGGCCGTCGAGGGGATCGCCGAAGCAGCGAGGGCAGGTCGACCGTTTCCGGCCGGGGAGCATGCCCCGTCCGGCGAGGTCGCGGTGTTTCCACCACGCGACCGTGCCGCTCGGCACGCACAGCCTCCGGGCGACGTCGGCGTTCGAGACCCCCTGTCGCAGCAGGTGGATCGCCCGGCTCCGGATCGATGGCTCGGCCATGGCAACAGCTTCGCCGGTAGTGGACCCGCGAGGGGCCGGCCCGCCGGACTTCACCCCAAGAGGCGAGCCGTTGGCGATCTTGACCTTGGGTCGAAGAGCAAGCGTGAGTGCCGGGTGCGGGATTCGAACCCGCAAGCCCTCTCGGGCAGATGTGTTTGAGACATCCGTGTATGCCGTTCCACCAACCCGGCGAGGGCGGGTGGGAGAAGGATACCCTGTGCGCGCTCCCGGTTGCAGCTGGGTAGGCTCATGCATGCAGCACCCCGCCGGACCGAGGAGCCCCGTGAGCACCCCCGACGAGCAGCCACAGCCGCTTGAGACCGACTCGCCCCAGATCACCCGAATCGTCATCGCCGAGGACGAGGCACTGATCCGCCTCGACCTCAAGGAGATGCTGGAGGAGGAGGGCTACACCGTCGTCGGTGAGGCCGGTGACGGCGAGACGGCGGTCAAACTGGTCGAGGAGCTCAAGCCCGACCTGGCCATCCTGGACGTCAAGATGCCCGTCCTGGACGGCCTCTCGGCCGCCGAGCGGATCCACGAGCAGCACCTCGCCCCGGTGCTGATGCTCACCGCGTTCTCCCAGCGCGAGCTGGTCGACCGGGCCCGGGACGCCGGCGCGATGGCCTACATCGTCAAGCCGTTCAGCAAGAGCGACCTGGTGCCGGCCATCGAGATGGCGGTCTCCCGCTACACCGAGATGCGCACCCTGGAGCAGGAGATCGCGGACCTCTCGCAGCGCCTGGAGACCCGCAAGCTGGTCGACCGCGCCAAGAGCGTGCTGCAGACCAAGTTCGGCCTGAACGAGCCCGCCGCGTTCCGCTGGATCCAGAAGACCTCGATGGACCGCCGGATGACGATGGCCGCGGTCGCCGAGGCCGTGATCGAGGAGGGCGCGGCCCAGGACCGCAAGAAGGCCGAGACCGCCGAGGGCTGAGCCCCGCCCGCGCGCGAGCGCCCCCGCCCGGACCGCTCCGGGCGGGGGCGCTCG
>NZ_JBSGET010000098.1:0-5975 GCF_053603035.1 Kitasatospora sp. NPDC004272
GACGGCGGCGAGCACTACGTCCTGCCCGACCGCAACACCGTCACCATGGCCTCCCCGTTCATGGCCGCCTACGCCCGGCTGCTCGTGCGGACCTGTCCCGACCCGAGCACGGCCACCGTCACCCCGGCCCCGCGCCCGTACGGCCAGGCCGCCTCCGGCCGCAGGTACGCCCGCTCCCAGGGGGTCCGGTCGGCGGTCCTGCCGGACGGCCGGCGGCAGCCGTCCTGCTGGACCCCGGGGAGGGTCTGCGTGACGACCGGCAGGTCGGCGGCGGCCGGTGACGCACCGTCGGCCACCGCCGCCCCGGCCACGCCGGACGGGCCGAGCAGCACGAGCGCGGCGGCCGCGCAGGCGGCGGGCCGGGCCCGGGCGGGCCGGGAGGGGTTCACCCGGCGCTCCCCGGACGGACCGGCAGACCGGTGGACGGGGCGGGGCGGGCGCCGAACCGTCCGCCCGGGCGGCGCCGGGGCGGGGCCGCGAGCGGAACGGGCGGGACGGGTGGGGGCACCGCCGCAGGCACCGGCGCGAACAGCACGGGCAGCACGGGCAGCACGGGCAGCACGGGCAAGGCCCCTGCCGCAGGCACCGGCGCGAGCAGCACGAGCGAGGCCACCACCGCAGGCACCGGCGGGACGGGCGGCCTCGCGCCATCGGCCGCACCACCGGCTGCGCCGACCGGCCCGTAGCGGTGAACGCCCTTCCGGGCCGGGCGAGTTCGGCCCCGGGCACCGGCTGCGGACGGGACCGCCGCCCCGGCGCCGCTCCGGGCGGGCACCGGCGCGGCAGCGGCTCGGGCGGGCCCGGTCGCCCGTGGGGCGGCGTTCATCCGGCGGCGCCGGGGGTCGGGCGGTGCGGGGCGAGGTCCTCGGGGAGCAGCAGGCTGAGTTCGGAGAGGTCGGTGACGTCGAGGCGGCCGAGGCGGCGGGCCTGGCGGGTGATCATCGTTTCGAGGGTCTGGCGGGCGAAGCGGCCGTTGCCGAAGGTGCGGTCGCGGGGGACGGCGGCGAAGTGCCGGGCCAGGGCGTCCAGGGTGTGCGGGGCGCAGGTGTAGCCGGCGGTTTCGGCGTGGTGGCCGACGATGGTGACGAGTTCCTCGTCGGTGTAGTGGCCGAACTCGATCTGCCGGGTGAAGCGGGAGGCGAGGCCGGGGTTGGAGGCGAGGAAGTGCCGCATCTCGTCCTCGTAGCCGGCGGCGATCACCACGACCTCGTCGCGGTGGTCCTCCATGAGTTTCATCAGGGTGTCGACGGCTTCCTGGCCGAAGTCGGCGCCGCTGCCGTGCCGTGGGGTCAGGGTGTACGCCTCGTCGACGAACAGGACGCCGCCGCGGGCCCGGTCGAAGGCTTCCTTGGTGAGTTGGGCGGTGTGGCCGATGTAGCGGCCGACCAGGTCGGCGCGGGCGGTCTCGACGAGTTGGCCGCCGGGGAGGACGCCGAGTTCGGCGAGGAGCCTGCCGTAGAGCCGGGCGACGGTGGTCTTGCCGGTGCCGGGCGGGCCGGCGAAGACCAGGTGGTGGCTGATCCGGGCGGTGGGCAGGCCGGCCTGTTCGCGGCGGCGGGTCTGCCGGAGCAGGTCGACCAGGTCCTCGACCTGTTCCTTGGCGCCGGGCAGGCCGACCATGGCGCGCAGTTCGGCGAGGAGCGCGGTGCCGTCGCCGCGGGTCGCGGCCGGGCCGTCGACGGGGGCGACGTCCTCGGCGAGCAGCCGGGCGAGGTCCTGGTCGGAGATCTCGGCGCCGGTGGCGAGCCGGGTGGCCTGCCGGTCGACCATCTCCTCGAAGACCTTGCGGGCGGCCCGGCCGTTGCCGAAGTCCTCGCCCCTGGGCAGTCGTTCGAACAGGGTGCGGAGGGCTTCGGCGGTGCCTTCGGCGAGTTCGTAGCCGTGTCCGGCGGCGGTGCGGCCGACGATGGTGACGAGTTCGTCGACCGAGTAGTTGGCGAACTCGACGGTGCGGCTGAACCGGGAGGCCAGGCCGGGGTTGACGGCGAGGAAGTCGGTCATCTCGGCGGAGTAGCCGGCCACGATGACCACGACGTCCGCGCGGTGGTCCTCCATCAGTTTGACCAGGGTGTCGACGGCCTCCCGGCCGAAGTCGGGGCCGCTGCCGCCCCCGCCGGTGGAGAGGGTGTACGCCTCGTCGACGAACAGCACGCCGCCGAGCGCGGAGCGGAACACCTCGGTGGTCTTGAGCGCGGTGCCGCCGATCACCGAGGCGACCAGGTCGGCCCGGGTGACCTCGACCAGGTGTCCTTCGCGCAGCACGCCGAGTTCGGCCAGGATGCTGCCGTAGAGCCGGGCGACGGTGGTCTTGCCGGTGCCGGGCGGGCCCGCGAAGACCAGGTGGCGGCTCATCGGGAGGGCGGGGAGCCCGGCCAGTTCGCGGCGCCGGGCCAGCTTGTTGAGGTTGACCAGGGTGGCGACCTGCTCCTTGACCCCGGCCAGGCCGACCAGCGACTCCAGCACCTCCAGCGGCCCGGCCGGGGCGGCGGGGGCGGTCTGGACGGCGGGCTGCCCCTCCGCCGGAGCGGGGACGGCGGCGGACGGACCGGCGGCGGACGGGTCCGCGGCGGACGGGCTCGCGGCGGCGGTGCCGTGCGCGTCGGGCAGGCCGTTCTCCGCGCTGACCAGTCCCTCCAGCGCGAGCCGTTCGCCGGGCACGGTCTGCCGCAGGCCGGAGCCCCGGTTGCGGGAGAGCGTGCAGTCGGTGAGCCGGACCGGGCCGTCGGAGTCGGTGCGCAGGCCGTCGCCGGCGTTCTCCTCGGCGGTGAGCCGGACCAGGACGGCCCGCGCCCCGCCGCCCAGGCGCACGCCGTGCCGGCGGTTGCCGGTGCAGCGCAGCCGGGTGCCGTTCAGTTCGGCGCCGTCCTCGGCGGTGACGCCGTCCTCAGCGGAGCCGGTCACCTCGCAGTCCCGCAGCGTCGCGGTGCCGACCCGGCCGACCAGCACGCCGGAGCCGCCGGAACCGCGCACCGTGCTGTCGCCGATCCGGGTGTCCGCGCCGTCGGCGATCCGGATCCCGGCCCGGCCCGCGTCCAGCACCTCGGCCTTCTCCAGCTGGCCGCGCCCGTCGCGCAGCGCGGCCACCCCGTCCGCCCCGGCCCGGTGGACGGCCGCGCGGCGCAGCCGGGGGTTGGCGCCGTCGGTGATCAGCACGCCGGTGCCGGTGACGTCGCGGACCTCCAGCCGGTCCAGGTCGGCGGCGCTGCCGCCGGTCAGTTCGACGCCGTCGGCGCCGCACTCGCGCACCATGGTGCGGTGCAGCACCGGCCCGGCGGAGTCGCCGACCCAGATGCCGGTGCCGTGGGCGCCGGCCACCTCGCAGTCCTCGAAGGTGCCGCGCGAGCGGCCGGTCACGTGGATGCCGTGGCCCGCCGTGCGCACCGCCCGGCAGCCGCGCAGGTGCGGGTCGGTGCCGCCGGCCAGTGCGAAGCCGTGCCCGGAGGTGCCGGTGACGGTGCACTCCTCCAGCCGCACCTGCTCGGCGGAGCTGATGTACACGCCGATGGTGGCGTCCCGGACGGTGGTGCGCAGCAGGCGGGTGCTGCTGTGCTCCTCCAGGGCGACGCCGGGCTTCTCGGTCACCGAGATGTCGCAGTCCTCGAAGGTGCCGCGGGCCCGGCCGTTGGCGCACACCCCGTTGCCGCGGGCGTCGCGCAGCACGCAGTTGCGCACCAGCGGGTCGGCGTCGTCGCCGATCACCACCGCCGAGCTGCCCAGGTGCTCGATCACGCAGTCCTCGACCACGCTGCCGCCGGTGGAGGTCTCCACGATGCCCGCGCCGGCCGGGTTGGTGATCCGGCAGCCGCGCATCGCCAGCGAGCCCTCGCCGCGGGTCAGCAGCGCCGTCCACGAGCTGCCGACCACCTCGCAGTCCTGCATCGCGGCCTGCCCGCGCGGCACGTCGACGGCGGGCAGTTCCTCGTCCTGTCCCTGCACGACCAGCCCGGTCAGCTGCACCGCCTCCGCCGTCACCTGCACCACGCAGCCGCGCCGGGCGGTGATCCGGACGCTGCCGCGGGCCTCGGCGGCGGTGATGGTGACCAGCTTGCCGATCACCAGGTTCTCCTCGTACCGGCCGGGCCGCACCGAGATCACCGCCCCGCTGCGGGCGGCCGCCAGCGCCTCGCCGATGGTGCGGTACCGGCCGTCCCGCTGCTCCGGACACACCGTCAGCACGTGGCGCGACATGGGCTGGCCTTCCTCTCCCCGCTGGACTTCCGAATGGGCTCGTGCGAACGGCGGGCTTACGCCGCCGTGCAGTCGACGCGCACGGCGGAGGCCGCGTGGTGGGCCCCGTTCAGGTTGGAACTGCCGTAGTCGACGCCCCGGTTGTGCAGCATCACGGCGAGCTTCCCGGCGGTGACCGGGAAGCTGCCGGCGTTCACCCACTTGCCGCGGTTGGCGGTCTGGTCGATGGTGAAAGCGCCGATGGTGCCCTCGCCGGTGGTGAAGTAGCGCTGCACGGTGTAGTACGTCGGCTTGCCGCCCACGGCCTTCGGGTCGCTGTTGTTCGGGACGAACACCGAGAGCCTGCACGTCCCGGCGGTGACCGGGGCGGTGCTGAACGCCCACAGCACCGAGCCGCCGCCGTTGTCCTTTCCGGTGTCGCCGGACATCGGCAGCGAGGTGTACGTGCCGCTGCAGCCCGAGCCCGTGTAGCCGCCGGTGGAGCTGGTCGTCCAGCCGGTGGTGCCCTCCGTCCAGCGGCCGTTCTGGTCGATGCCGAGGGTGCAGCCCAGGCCCGCGACGGCACTGAAGGCGACCGGGGCGGGCGCCTGCGGCTGGGCCGGGGGCGGGGACTGGGGGTTCGCCGGGGGGTTGGCCGGGGAGCCGGCCGGGACCGGGACGACGGGGGCGACCGCACCGCCACCGCTCGTGCCGCCACCCGTGCCGCCACCCGTGCCGCCACCCGTGCCGCCGCTCGGGCCGCTGCCGGTGGAGCCGCCGGTGCCGCCCTGCTTGGTGAACGGGCTGCCGCTGCCGCTCGGCGCACCCGGGGCGCCGGCGGACGGACTCGCGGACGGCGCCCCGGAGTCACCCGGCGACGGCGGGGCCACGTCCACCGGCACCGCGACGGCGGTCGGGTCGTCCGGCCCCGGGGTCGGCGCCAGCTCACCCAACTCGGGCCCGGCCGCCGGGGACTGACCCGCCCGGGCCCCGTCCCCCGCCCCCTGGCCGCCGTCGCCGCCACCCGAGAGCGCGAACGGCAGCCCCAGCAGCAGCGCCCCCGCCACCACCGCGGCGATCACCACCGGCTTGCGGCTCCGCCGCGACGGCTGCTCCTCCGGCTGCGCCTCGGCCTCCGGCGCCGGGAACGGGAAGCCCCCGGGCTCGGTCCGCTCGCTCTCGGCGGACGCGACGGCTTCGGCGGACGGGACGGGCTCGGCGGAGGGAACGGGCTCGGCCGGCTCGGTGCGGCCGTACTCCGGGACGGCCGGGGCCGGGGCGGCGGGACGCCTGCGGTTCGGGTCGGGCAGCACCCGGCCGTACGTGGGCGCGGCGACCCGCTCGGGCTCCGGCTCCGGCTCCTCGATCTCCCAGGCCACCGACGGCAGTTGGATGCCCCCGCCCGCACCCTGCGCGTCGTTCCCGCCCGTGTTCGTCCCCACCAGAAGCTCCTCGACTGCCTCGCGGTCCGTCCTGCGGGAGCGCCCGGCCCACCGGCCCACGAGCTCCCTCTCCGTAGGTACGGCCCGGCCGGCCCCGACGGTTCACCGGCCCGGGCGGGCCTTCCGGGAGGGTCAGGTCGGGGGCTGTTCGGTGGCGTCCTGCTGCGCCCGGAGCAAGGACTGCACCCGCAGGGACGTTTCGAGGTCGGGACGATGGACATCGGGGTGGACGGCAGACAGGGCGCGACGGATCCGGATGGCCTCCTCGATGGCGCTCAGGGCTTCTTCGTACCGCCCGAGGAGTTGCAGTTGCACGGCGAAGTTGCTGAGGATTCCGGCGAGTTGGGGAAGGTGCGCGTCGGGGCG
>NZ_JBSGET010000098.1:6072-6699 GCF_053603035.1 Kitasatospora sp. NPDC004272
GCGGGCCGCGGCCAGGCCCCGGAGGATCCGGACGGCCTCCGCGCCCACGGCCAGGGCCTGTTCGTACTCTCCGAGGTCACCGAGCCAGTTGGCGAGGTTGCCCAGGCTCATCGCGAGTTGGGGAAGGTGGGCGTCGGGGCGGGCCGCGGCCAGGCCCCGGAGGATCCGGACGGCCTCCGCGCCCACGGCCAGGGCCTGTTCGTACTCTCCGAGGTCACCGAGCCAGTTGGCGACATTGCTGAGGCTCACGGCGAGGTCGGGTAGGTGCTCGTCGAGGCGAGCGGCGGCCAGTTCGCAACGGAGGCGGACGGCCTCCTCACCCGCCACCAGGGCCTCTTCGTGCCGTCCGAGATCCCCGAGCTGGACTGCGTAGTTGTTGAGACTCGTGGCAAGTTGGGAGAGGTACGCGTCAGGACGGGCGGCGGCCAGGCCCCGGAGGATCCGGACGGCCTCCGCGCCCACGGCCAGGGCCTCCTCGCGCCGTCCGAGATTCCCCAACCGGACGGCGAAGGTGATGAGACTCGTGGCGAGGTCGGGCAGGTGCTCGTCGAGGCGGGCGGCGACCAGACCCCGGTGGACCAGGACCGCCTCCTCCGCGACAGCCAGCGCCTCCTCCCACCGCCCCAG
>NZ_JBSGET010000098.1:6797-31510 GCF_053603035.1 Kitasatospora sp. NPDC004272
AGGTCACCGAGCCGGATCGCGAGGGTATTGAGGACCTTGCCGAACTGGGGGAGGTACTCGTCGGGACGGACGGCGACCAGACCCCGGTGGACCAGAATCGCCTCCTCCGCGACAGCCAGCGCCTCCTCCCACCGCCCCAGGTCACCGAGCCGGATCGCGAGGGTATTGAGGACCTTGCCGAACTGGGGGAGGTACTCGTCGGGACGGACGGCGACCAGACCCCGGTGGACCAGGACCGCCTCCTCCGCAACGGCCAGCGCCTCCTCCCACCGCCCCAGGTCACCGAGCCGGATCGCGAGGCGGTTGAGGCTCCTGCCGAGTCGGCTCCGCCGGTCGGGATCGTGCCGGGGCTGTCCGCGGTGGATCGTGACGAGGCGCTCGAAGAGCTGGGCGGCCCACGGGTCGAGCACGTGGCTGGCGCTGGGGATTTCGGCCGCGAGTTCCTCCAGCAGGGAAACCGGCGTCGCCGGGTCGTCGACGATCCGCTGGAGCGCGTCCAGCAGTGGGCCGGGGCGTTCGGCCTGGGTGGCGGCGTCGATGGCCGCGGGTGCGAGGGTGGCCGGGTGGGTGGCGATCAGGGTGGTCAGGTGGGGGGCGAGGTGGTGGAGGCCGGGGTGGGTAGTGGCGCGGGTGGTGAGGGTGAGGAGGTGGTCGGCCTGGGGGCGGGTGACGGCGGGGGCGAGGTGGTGGGCGAGTTCGGGGTGCCGGGTGAGGTGGCGGCCGATGAAGCGTTCGGCGAGGCGGTCGGGTTGGAGGAGTCCCCAGCGGTGGTCGTTGCCGGGGGGCGGGTAGAGGGAGGTGATCCAGTCGCTGACCAGGGTGCGGCGGTCGCGGGTCTGGTCGGCGAGGGCGGGGACCCGGTGCAGGACGGCGTCGCCTTCGGCCCGGTCGCGGGCGCCGAGCAGGAAGGCCGCGGTGAGGGCGTCGGCGAGGGTGGCCTCGCTGAGCGCGGGCAGCAGGCCGCAGGTCTCGGCGGCGGCGGTCCAGTAGCGGCGTTCGTGGTGCAGGAGCCGGTCCTCGACCTTGGCGGCGCCGGGGGCGGTGTCCCCGGCCGTGGTGCCGGTGGCGGCGTCGAGGAGGTCGGCGAGGGCGGTCATGTGCAGGGTCAGTGCGGTGCCGAGGGCGGTGGCGTCGACCTCCCGGTCGCGGAGGCGGGCGGCGAGGGCGGGCCAGTCGTGGTGCTGCCAGTCGTCGACGTCGGGCAGGTGGCGGGCGTACCCGTCGAGGGCTTCCCGGTACGCCTGGGTGCGGGAGCGGCCGGGTTCCGGTTCGAGGGGGCCGAGCGGGGTGGTGGGTGCGCCGTCGAGGAGGTCGGCGGCGCGGGAGGTGGCGGACTGCAGGTTGTCCCACCAGTCGCCGGCGGTGCGGGCGAGCAGCAGGAGCTTGAACGGGTGGGGGCCGCGGTGGCGGTGGGCGGCGTCGAGCAGGGCGAGGAGTTGGGGGGCGCGGGTCTCGGCGTAGTCGACGACGACGAGCAGCGGGCGGGTGGTGCCGGCGAGGACGGCGAGTTCTCCGGGCGGGGCGCCGGCGTCGAGCCAGAGCACCTGGGTCCGTTCGGCGGCGGCGTCGGCGAGGTGCTGGGCGAGGCGGGTCTTGCCCTGGCCGCCGGGGCCGTGCAGCAGGTGGGCGCCGAAGCCGGGGCGCCCGGTCCAGTCGAGGAGGGGGGCGAGGAGGTCTTCCCGGCCGCGGAAGGGGACGGTCTGGCGGCGGGCGTGCAGCAGGACGGCGGGTGAGCGGAAGGGGGCGGTGCGGTCGGCGGGGTCGTCGAGGTGCTGCCACTCGACGGCTTCCAGCACGGTGCCGGCTCCGGCGCCGTGGGCGGCGAGTGCGGCGCGGAAGCCGGGGTCGCGCAGCAGGACGTAGGCGGGTACCGCCTCCAGCACGGCGTGGGCGCGCCGGGCGGGGTCGGCGGCGATGACGCCGGTGAGCAGGTCGCCGCAGAACAGCGCGGCGCCGGAGAGGCCGCCCCACGGGGACCTGCCGGGCGCGGCGGGTTCCGGCGGGTGGCCGTCGAGGTTCATCGCGTACCGGTTGCCGATGTCCCGGTCGCCGGGGTTCAGGGTGCCGGAGGGGTGCAGTTGGTCGGTGGGCCGGCCGGGGTGCTGGACGAGGTCGGGGGCGCCCCAGGTCTCGCAGGGGGTGCCGGGCCGGGTGGTGGCCAACCGGCCCCAGCGCAGCGGGGTTCCGCTCGCCGGGGGCGTCCAGGCCGGGTCCTCGACCAGGAGCAGCGCGGCGTCGTCGCGTCCTCCGGGCGTGCCCCGCCACAGCACCCGGGCCGGGTGTTCGGCGGCCCGGCCGGGGCGGAACACCGGTACGCGGCCGCCGGGGGCGGGGACGGCGTGGGCGGAGGTGAGCACCAGGCGGGCCGCGATCGCGTACCCGGAGCCGGGGCCGTCCGGCCCCTCCACCACCACGACCCGGTCGCGCTCCACCCGCCGCCCCTCCCCCGTCCGCCGCAGCCGCAGCCGCAACCGCCCGTACGGTCCGTCAGTTCTCGATGTACTCGCTGAGGTCGCCGGGGCCGTCGGCGCGGGCGGGGTCGCCGTGCACCAGCACGTCGGTGCCGTCCGCGTTCTGCGGGGTGAGGGTGACCTTGACCTTGTGGGTCTGCCCGCGGGCGGCGCCGCCCTCGGCTCCGGCGGTCACCACCCAGGCCTTGAACCCGGTCTTCGCCTTCGCCTCCAGCCGCAGTTCCACGGTGAATTCGAGTTCCACCGGTCCGACCTTGAACTGCAGGTGCTGGCCGGTCCCGCGCGCGGCGGCCGCCAGCAGTTCGTCCCGGACCGTCGCCACCGCGTCCGCCAGTTCGATCTCGCCCATCACGGGCCCCCCAACTCTCCGGCCGGGGCGGGTGGTCCGCGCCCGGCGCTGCCGATGAGGTGACCCACCGTAGGGACAGCACGGTGTCGGCCACAACACCTCAGGTCAGCGGGCGTCGGGGCGCAGGGCGGCGGCGACCAGGTCGAGGAGCGGGCCGGTCAGCTCGGGGTCGTTGCCGGCCCGGGTGGAGAGGAAGACGCCGAGGAGCATCATCGTGACCTGTTCGGCGGGCACGTCGTCGCGCAGCGTTCCGGCCTTCGCTCCGGCGTCGAGGATCAGGGCGATGGTCGCGGTGATCCGTTCCCGGGTGGCGGGGGTGGCGATGGTGCCGGAGGCCCAGCCGGCCCGGAGGGTCTCGGAGATGCCGCGCTTGGCGGCGAAGAACGCGGCGTAGCCGTCCATCCAGGCGCGCAGGGCGGCTTCGGGCGGGAGCCGGTCGAGCAGGACGGGGGCGCTGTTGACGACGGCGTCGAGTTCGGTGGCGTAGATGGCCTCCACGAGGGCTTCGCGGGTGGGGAAGTGCCGGTAGAGGGTGCCGATGCCGACTCCGGCCTCGCGGGCGACGGCGTCGAGGGTGGCCTGGCCGTCGGTCGCGGCGAAGGCGTCCCGGGCGACGGCGAGCAGCCGTTCCCGGTTGCGCCGGGCGTCGGCCCGGGGCGGTCGGCCGCCGGAGGGAGCCGGGGCGGAGTCGGGCGAGGGGGCGGCGTGGGGGTCGGGAGAAGGCAAAACGGAGTCCCTCCGGTTAGTGCTACGGTGGCGATTAACGGAGTCCCTCCGTTTACCTCCATCGTCTCACGGGAGCGAGATCGCCATGCCCTCCACGATCGGATCCCCCCGGTTCACCGCCTCCGGCGCCGAGCGGGCCGGCGGCCCCGGCCCGCTCGCGGGCCGCACCGTCTCCCGGGTCGGCTTCGGCGCCATGCAGCTGCCCCGCCTGGACCGCGCCGCCGCGGTCGCCCTGCTGCGCACCGTCGCCGAGCTGGGCG
The DNA here is from genome assembly GCF_053603035.1 of Kitasatospora sp. NPDC004272. Classification (NCBI taxonomy): domain Bacteria; kingdom Bacillati; phylum Actinomycetota; class Actinomycetes; order Kitasatosporales; family Streptomycetaceae; genus Kitasatospora; species Kitasatospora sp. NPDC004272. The sequence continues at coordinate 10,604 of NZ_JBSGET010000098.1, forward strand.
TCGACCACGTCGACACCGCCCAGTTCTACGGCGCGGGCTTCGTCAACGAGGTGATCGGCACCGCGTTCGCCGCCGGGGACGACGTCCTGGTGGCCAGCAAGGTCGGCGCCGAGCCCGCCACCGGCCCGCTCCCGCTGCGGCTGGCCCAGCGGCCCGAGCAGTTGCGCGCCGCCGTCGAGGACAACCTGCGCAGCCTCGGCTGGGAGCGGATCCCGCTGGTCAACCTGCGCCGGGCGAGCCACGGCCCGGGCCTGCGCGCCGAGGGCGACCAGCTGGTCGACCTGGACGACCAGCTCGCCGTGCTGGTCGAGCTGCGGGACGCGGGCAAGATCGGCTCGCTGGGCCTGAGCAGCGTGGGCGCCGACGAGCTGCGCCGGGCCCTCCCGGCGGGCGTCGCCTGCGTGCAGAACGCGTACAGCCTGGTGTTCCGCGAGGACGAGGACCTCCTGCGGCTCTGCCTCGCCGAGGACGTCGCCTGGGTGCCGTACTTCCCGCTCGGCGGCGCGTACCCGGGCATCCCGAAGGTCGCCGAGGAGCCCGCCGTGCTGGCCGCGGCCCGGGCGCTCGGCGTCTCCCCCGCGCAGGTCGGCCTGGCCTGGCTGCTGCACCACGCCCCGAACACGCTGCTGATCCCCGGCACCGCCGACCCGGAGCACCTGCGGGCCAACGTCGCGGCGGGCGCGGTCGTCCTCGACCCGGAGACGCTGGCCGCGCTGGACGCCGTCCCCTCCCGCTCCGGGGACATCCAGCACGGCTGACGGGGCGCCGGCCCGGGCCGGTGGCCGTCGGGGGCACCGGCCCGGCCCCCGACGGCCGTCAGCCGACGAGCCCCCGGAACACCTCGTCCGCCAGGGACGGGGTGTAGGCGATCCGCCGGTCGAGCGGCGGGCCGCCCGCCGCCCAGTCCGCGCCGGCCCCGGCCCTCAGGTCGTCGAGGGTGAACGGCCGTCCGCCGTCGGGGTGTTGGGCGGCGCGCCACTCCAGGTACTCGACCATCCGGCGGAGGTCGGGGCCGGTGGGGCCGGTGCCGTGCGGCAGCAGGGCGCGGAGTTCGGCGCGCAGCGCGGCCGGGCCGCCGGCGAGGGCGACCAGGCGGTGCAGCGTCTCGACGTGCCGCAGGCCCTCCGGGGTGGCGGTGGTGAAGCCGTCGCCGAAGGCGCCGTGGCCCAACCGGACGGTGTCGAGCAGCCGTTGCAGGCTCCCGTCCCCGTCGGCGGGGTGGTGCGCCGCCTGCCACTCGGCGTGCTCGACCACCCGGCGGACGTGGGCGCCGGGGAGGTCGGTGCCGTCCGGTACGTCGAACGCCCGCCGGATCAGGGTGGTCAGCCGGGCCGGGTCGCCGTCGGCCTGGGCGACCAGGCGGTGCAGCGTCTCGACGTGCAGCGGGCCGGCGGGGGCGTCGGGGCCGAAGCCGTGGCCGAAGGCGGCCTGGCCCAGCCGGACCAGGCCCACCAGCCGGGTGGGCGGGAGGTCCCCGCCCCCGCCCGGGGCGTTGCCGAGCAGTTCGCGGACCTCCGCGAGCATCCGGTAGGAGCCTTCGAATCTCAGGTCGCCTTCGGGGTGCTCTCTGTCGAAAACGAGGTAGCTGTCACCGGGGACGATGATTTCCTCGGTGTCGCGCTGGGGAATGTCCACGGTGAACGGCAGCACGCCCCGTTCCTCCAGCGGGTCCTTGCGCCCGTCGAAGAAGACCACCGTGACCAGCGCCTGCCCGCCGTAGCGGGACATCGGGGTCGGGGCCTTGCCGTTGGCGATCAGCTGGCCGCCCCCGCCGTGGCTGCCGCCCTCGCGCGAGGTCCACTGGTGGCTCGCGACGACCGCCGGGCTGTGCGAGACGTCTCCGGTGATCTTGAGGCCGAGCTGCGCGCCCGCGGTGGTGCTCTTCGAGGACAGCGCGGTGCGGGTGGAGCCGGTGACGGTCGTGTGGGCGGGGCTCCACTCGGTCTTCCCGTCGACGCCCTCGTGCTCCAGGCTGAGGACCTCCACCCGGACCTCCACCCCCTTGCCGTCGCTCGACTGCCACTTCCCCGGCCGGACGGTCACCACCAGCTCCGACCCCGCCCCCCGACTGACCGAGCCGAACAGCGCGGACAGGTGGCTGTGCGCGGTGCTGTTCTCGATCAGGCCGGAGATCCGCCGCCACTCGTCGCGGCCGAAGTACCGCGGGGCGAGCGCCCGGACCAGGTCCTGCAGGCCGCCCACGTCGCCGAGCCAGCGCAGCACGTCGGTGTCCCGCAGCCCGAACTCCCAGACCCGCGCCGGCGGGGCCAGGACGGTCCGCTCCGCCACCGGCTCGAACGGGACCACCCGCGGCGGCGGCTCGGCGCCGGGCGGGGGCGGGGGCGGGGGCGCCTCCAGGAGCTCGCCGGTCTCGACGATGCTCTCGAAACCGATCCTGGCGGTGCGCCGCAGGTGGAGGGGAGCGCTCCCCCACGACGTGCGGGTGAGGGAGAACTGCAGCTCCGCCTCCCCCCGGTAGGCGCTGCCGGACACCTTCGCCTTGGTCCCGCCGCCGGCCGTGGTCGACCCGTACGCGATGTCCAGCAGGTCCCTGCCCCGGCCGTGGTTGCCCAGCACGCCGACCGTGACCGGCACGAACCCCGCCACCGGTACGGTCACCGTCGTCGCGAAGTTCCCGGTGTGGCCGCTGCCCGCGCCGAAGTTGGTGGAGCCGTCGTTGCTGGCGCGGCTGTGCTGGACGTCGGTGCCGACGTTGAACTCGGTGGTGCCGGCCGGGCCCAGCTCGTCCATCCGGGTCAGCACCGCCCGGACCCGGACCTCCAGGCCCTTGTACCGGATCACGATCTCGTCGCCCGCCGTCATCGCCTTCAGCCTGGCCTGCAGCCGGTCCGGCGTCAGCTGCGCCGCCAGTTCGCGCCGCAGGTGCTGCCAGTCCCCGCCGTCGAACAGCCGCCGCATCCACCGCTTCGGCTTCGGCCCGGCCTCGACCTGGTCGAGCAGCGTCTCCCCCAGGGTCCGGCGCGGGGTTTCGCGCGGGCCGGACCCCCGGCCGGAGCCGTCCCCGTCCAGCGCGTGCACGTCGGTGACGATCGCCGAGGAGTCCAGCCGCCGCCGCTCCAGGAAGCCCCTCGGCTTCTTCCCGCTCCCCGCGCCGCCCGGAGACCCGTCCCCGTTCCCGGTGTCGCGGAGCGGGACGGCCACCCGGGCCCTGGTCCGCACCGAGAGCTCGACCGGCCGCTCCTGCACGCCCAGCCGGGTGAACCGGATCCGCACCTCGTACTGCGCGTCGAGGTCGAACAGCACGGCGTCCTCGACGTGCTTGCCCCGGTTGGAGGACGACCCGACGGTGTCCACGGTGACGCCGCTGGTCGCGTCCCGCCGGTAGGCGTAGCCGAACCCGCCGTCGACCATGCCGCCCTTGAGCTTGACCTGCCCGCCACCGGTCTTCCGGTTCAGCCGGTCGTACCCGTAGCCGTGCCCGCTGGACGAGCGGGTGCCGGACTCGAACTCGTAGCCCTCCAGCACGCCGCGCTCCACCGGGTTCCGCACCTTGGCGGTGACCGTGATCTCGGCGCTCCAGGTGCGGCCGCCCACCGTCTCGGTGAGCGTCCCGCCCCTGGTCAGCCGGGACAGCTGGGCCTTCAGCCCGACCCGCCCGAAGGTCTTGCGGATCCGCCGGGCGTCCCGCTCCGACAGGTCGGGGTGCTTGCGGCGCACCGCCGCCTCCACCGCGCCGTGCACCTGCTCGGCGCCCTCCAGGCTGTGCACCACGTAGGACGCGTTCAGCTCGTGGCCGTCCTTCAACCGGGTCGGCGCGGTGCGGGCGGCCGGCGCCGCCTCCTCCGGGGCCTGCTCCTTCTTCGGGGCCTGCCCCGTCGTCTCCTGCTCGGCGGTCTTCTCCGCCTTCCGCTTCTCGTACTCGGAACGGTCGAACAGCGTCCGGTCGCCGGCGGGTGCGCCCTGCTCGCTGGTCTTCCCGTCGACGCCGATCTCGGCCCTGACCTCCTTGGAGGCCGTGAACGCCCTGCCCTTCCCGCGCACCTGGACGTCCACCGTCAGCGTGGCGCCGTAGACGTCCTGCTTCGCCTTGTGCTTGCCGCTGGCGTAGATCCGTTCGTTGTTGCCGCTGCGCGCGGCGTTGCGGTCGCGCTCCTGGGTGCTGCCGGTGCCGGTGACCTCCAGGCCGAGCGGGCCCGTCTTGATGCCCGTCCCGCCGGACTGGACCTGCTTGGTGCCGGTGCTGGAGACCAGCAGGCGGTCGGCGCCGAACTCGTTGGTCTCGCTCAGCACGTTGCGTTCGGCCCTGTCGTCCCAGCGGCGGTGCTCCAGCGCGTCGACCCGGGCGGTCAGCGTGACCTGCACGCCGTCCTTGCCCCGCAGCGTCAGCTCCACCGGCTCGCCCCGGGTCATCGCGGTCAGGTGCGCGGCCAGGTTCGGCGTGCTGACCAGGTCCTCGATCTCCGGGCGCATCGCCTTCCAGTCGTCCCCGTACGCGGCCTCGCCGAGCCGGTCGAGCTCCTTGCGCAGCTCACCGACGCCCTCCAGGTCCCGCACGACGACCGTCTCGTCCAGGCCGTTCTCCCAGATCCCGTCCGGCGAGGTGCGGTTCGGGTGCACGGGCAGCTCCCCGAAGTTCCCGACGTCCCGGCTGTCGACCAGCAGCCGGACGTCCGCCCGGCCCGCCCGGTGCCCTGCCCCGCTCCCGTTGAAGGTCGCCGTGAACTCGACCGTGCCGTCGTACACGACGGCGGGCACCTTCGCCTTCGCGGTCAGCTGGGACGTCCGGCTGCGGCCCTCCAGCACCACGTGCTCCCGGCCCATCCGGTGGTTGCCGCCGCCGCTGAGCAGGAAGGGGTCCAGCTTCGGGGCGAGGCCGCCGCCGTACTGGCCGGCGTTGCCGACGCCGTGCTGGACGCTGTCCGACTCCTGGACGAAGGAGCCGATGTTGAACTCGCTCTCCTTCGTGCTGCCGACCGCCTTCAGCCCGCCGACCTTCGCGGTGAGGTCCAGCGAGACCAGCTCGGCGCCCTTGCGGTCGGTCAGCACCACCCTGACCGGCTCGCCCGCCGTCATGCTCTTCAACTCCCGCTGCAGCCGGGCGAAGTCGACCTCGGCGAGGATCTTCTCGCGCAGCGCCGGCCAGTGCGCGCCCGCCTCCGCCCGGCCCGCCTCGTCCAGCTGGTCGAGCAGCTGCTCCACCGGGGTCCGCAGGTCCGCCGTTCCCGTGCCGTCCGGCGTCAGCTCCAGCACCACCTCCTGGCCGCCGATCCGGCCTTCGTCCAGCCGCGACGGCGGCTTCCACTCCTTGCCCCCGGGCACCGGCAGGTAGGTCGGCACGGCGACGGCCATCCCGATCGACACCTTCTCGACGCCCTCCAGCGGGACGTCCTCGTAGCTCAGCGCCCCGAAGTCCAGCTCCAGCTCCATCGTGGAGTCGTACACGTCCGCGTCCACCGAGCTTTTCGAGCGCGCGATCGTGCCGCCCGTCTCCAGGTGCACCTCGCCCTCGCCGTTCTCGTGGAAGTAGCCGAGCACCTCGGACAGTTCCTCGGCACCGTTCGCGTGCTTCGCCTGGACGCCGAGGTTGAACAGCCGCCGCTTGTCGCTGCGGGTGCCGACCGTCACCGACCGGTCCGCGCCGTTCTCGAACTCGACCTTCTGCCGCTCCACCCGGCGCACCGACCCGTCCACCCGGCCGCGCAGCACCACCTCCCCGCTCCACCCGTTGCCCTGGAACGGCGCCCGCCAGGTCTCCCCCCGGGACAGCGCGGCCAGCAACGGCCGCAGGGTGGTCGGCCCGAAGTACGCCTCCGCGAACACCCGCACCGCGGCCAGGTCGCCTTTCGCCCGGCGCCCCAGCACCTCGACGACCTTCTCGCGCAGCGCCTTCTCGCCCCCGGTCAGCCCCAGCACCAGGTCCGTCCCGGCGATCGGACGCCCCGCCGTCCCCGGCGCCTCCTCGCCGTTCCCGCCGGGGCCTCCGGTGATCACCGGGTCGTTGGGCTCCTGCTCGTGCTGCTGCTCCTGCTCGTGCTGCTGCTGCCGCTGCTCCTCCTCGTGCTGCTCCTGCCGCTGCTCCTGGTCCTCCTGCTCGTGTTGCCGCTGCTCTTGCTGCTCCTGTTGCTCGTGCTGCTCCTGCTCGTGCTGATCCTGCTCCCGCTTGCCGATGTCCAGCGGCGTGCCGTCCTCCGGGCCGTACTCCCGGACGCTCTCGGTGCCGTCCGCGTCGTACTGGTGCAGCCGGATCCGGCGATCGAGGGCGTGGCCGAGGAGGGTCGGGAGGAGGCCGGGTTCGGGGAGGTGGAGGGGGGTGGTCGGGTCGCTGAGGCGCCTCTTGAGTTCGAGGGGGGCGTAAATGCTCCGCAGCCCGGGGGCGACGCCCTTGGGGACGAACTGCTCGCTGACGTCCACGCGACCGGCGATCTCCGGGGGCAGCTCGTGGCCCGTGTCGCGCAGGTACGCGGCGAGCCGTTCGCGCAGGGCGGGGGTGTCGCTGCCGTGGGCGGCCGCGATCTCGTCCATCAGCTGGTGCGCGGACCAGGGTTCGCTGGCGTCGTAGTGGTTGGTGCCGTTGTAGTAGACGGTGACGGGCCGTCCGTCCTCGGGGCCGAACCGGGCCCGCAGGGTGCCGTCGTGGGTCACCACCCGCAGGTCGATGCCCAGGGCGTGGGCGAGGGCGGGCGGGAGCATCTCGCCCGCGTCGTCCCGCCACCTGGCGCGCCACTCCCGCACGGTCCCCAGCAGGGTGTCCCGCTCCCGCTGGGGCATGTAGTCGGCTTCCTCCACGACCACGGGGCGGATGTGGCTCTCCAGTTCCTCGTCGGTCAGCCCCAGGAAGTCCTCGCGGTCCTCGGGCCGGAGGTAGTCGAGCAGGGACCGGCTGTCCGCCCCGGAAGTCCAGCCGGGCAGGGAGCGGAGGGCGAACATCACCTCGCGCGGAACGTCCTCGGCGGGGATCTCCCGGTAGTGGTCCTCGATCTTGCTGCGCAGCCACTCCACCGGGTCGTCGGTCTTCGGGACCAGGTCGGGGGCGCTGCCGATGACGGCGTTGAGCAGGCAGAGGCCGTTGTCGTCCACCTTGCGGCGGAGGTTGGTGAAGGGACCGTCGTCACCGCCGTTCCCGTCGCCACCGCCGTTCCCGTCGTCGCCGGCGTTGTCCCGGTCGGCGCGCTTGCCCCGCCGCAGCAGCGGCTCGGCCGTCTCGGTGTCCTCGGGCCGGGTGGTGTCGATCCCCTCCTGGAGCTCGTCGGAGAGCCGGATCGAGTCGGGGCGGCGGCCGGTGCCGGGGGTGACGGGGGCGTCCATCGGGGTGGGGGTGGTGTCGAGGAGCTGGTACCAGGGCCCGGCGGTGAACCGGTCGTCGAGATCGCCGAGTTCGCCGAGTTCGCGCAGGTAGCCGGGGAGGTCGCCGTCGGCCTCCTCGGTGATCCGGGGCAGCAGCTGGTCGAGGCCGATCGGGTGGTCGGGGGTGAGCGGGACGCTGGAGTGGGCGGCGGCGGGGTCGTCGGTGAGTTCGAGGCGGAGCCGGACCAGGGTTTCGGTGCCGTCGGAGAGCCGGTCGAGGTGGGTGTCCAGGGCGTGTTGCAGCCGGGCGAGGTGCTCGGCGCGCTGCTCGGGGGTGGCGCCGGGGGCGTCGAAGTGGACGGGGACGGTGATCTCGGTGCCGTCCTGTCCGCTCAGGAACCGGACGTGGCGGATCGCCAGCGGGTCGCCGCCGTCGGGGTCGAGCGCGGTGTGCCGGAAGTCGGTGCTGAGGGCGATGTCGTTCTCGCGCCAGGCGGTGTGCGGCTGGTGGGCGGCGGGGCGGTGGACCAGGTGGCGGCCGTCGCGGGTGAGTCCCTCGATCCGGATCGGGAGGTCCTCGTCCTCCAGGTGGGCGAGTCCGGTCCAGCGTTCGGTGCGGCCGTCCTCCAGGAGTTCGACGGTGGTGGCGTTGCGGTACGCCTCGTTGACGGCCTGCTCGACCTGCGGCGGGTCCCAGTCCTCGGAGTAGAAGGTGTGGTGGCCCTGTTCGGCGTTGCGGTGCCAGTTCGCGGCGAGTTCGGCTTCGGGGCTGTCGGGGTGGACCTGCGGGTCGAGGAACCAGACGGGTGCCCGGTAGGTCTCGTTGTCGTGCCGCAGGACGGGTTCGCCGACCAGGACGCCGCGGGCTCGGCCGGAGTCGCGGGAGGGGCGGTGGTGGACGCCGCTCATGGTGCGCCGGTCGCCGTACAGGGTGTGGTCGACGGAGCGCTGGTCGATCGGGTGGTCGGTGCGGCGGGGCGGCTGGAAGGGGGCGGGCAGCAGGCCGCGCTGGTCGTCGGCGGGGCGGAAGGAGGTGAACTCGTCGCCGCGCAGCTCGCCCTCGATCCGGACGCCGCCGTACTCGCCGGTCCAGTGGTGGCCGAGGCCCTCGGTGCGGACGGTGCCGTGGCGCAGGGCGTGCAGGTACGCCTGCTCGGCGGCGTAGAGGACCTGCTCGTGGGTCCAGTCGTCGGGGAACATCATCCGGGTGGGCCGCTGCTGCCGGGGGGTGCTGTCGTCGGCGGCGCGGCGGCCGCCGTCGGGGGCGGGGGTCTCGGCGCGGTAGGTGCCGTTGGGATTGCGGGTGCCGGGGACGGGGAGGGGGCGCGGGCGGTCGGCGCCCGGGGGCGGGGCGAGGTGGCCGTTGCCGTTGCCGCCGGGGCCGTGCAGGGCGGTCTGCCGGGCGTCGTGGCGGAAGGTGGCGCGGGTGGGCAGGTCCTCGTACGGGTGGTGCTGCGGGCCGCCGGTGGGGCGGCCGTCCCGTCGGCGGGCGCGGTCGATGACGGCCGCGAGCTGGCGCAGGTTGCGGGGCTGGAGGTGGGCCCGGTCGTGCTCGACCAGGTCGTCGCCGTCCCAGTTGTGCGTCTCGGGGAGGATCCGGCCGTCCTGGTCGATCCGGTCCATGCCCATCAGGCCGCCGTCGGCGTGGACGGGGCGGCGGGCGGCCAGGTGGTTGCGGTACTCGTCGGGCAGGCCGAGGTGGTGGCCGAGCTCGTGGGCGAGGGTGGGTCCGGTGGTGTCGAGGTTCCAGTTGCGGAAGTCCTCCTCGTGGCCCTCGGGGTGGACGGCGACCACGGCGTGCGGGTCGTCGGCGGGGTCGACGAACTCGATCCGCAGGCGCAGCAGGTCGCCGTCGGGGAGCCGCTGGCCCTGGTTGTAGACCCGGTCGACGTCGGCCCGGACGCGTTGCAGGAGCTCGCCGAACCGGGTGACGGTCTCCGGGTCCCCGGCGTCCAGGCGGCTGGTGTCGAGGGCGATCCGGACGGTCAGCAGGGTCTCCCGGTCGCCGTCCTCCAGGTCGTTGCGGTGGACGTCGAAGTTCTGTCCCTCCTGGGCCGGGGTGAACCGGAACTCCCCGTCCTCGGGCGGCCGGACCCGGACGGGGACGGCCCGGTAGCCGGTGACCGTGCCGTCCTGGAGGGCGACGTCGATCAGGACGCCGGCGTGTTCGCCGCGCAGCACGGCGGGGCCGGCGGCGGGCGGGACGACGCCCTCCGCGAGGGCCTCGGCGAGGATCCGGTCGACGGCGAATCGGCCCTGTTCGGGGGTCCAACCGGGCGGCAGGTCGCGGCCGGTGGCGGTGGGCGACCAGTGCGGACGGCCCTGGTCGGTGCCGGCGGTCCAGTCGGTGCCGGGCGGCGGGGTGGCGGGCGGGCGGCCGGTCAGCAGGTAGCCGGAGCGGCGGGGCGGGGCGGCGGGGTCGGTGGCGGGCGGGTGCGGCGCGGGCGGCTGGTCGGGGGTGGCGCGGTGGGTCAGCAGCCGGCCGTCCCGGTCGGTGTGGCCCTCGATCCGGACGCCGCCGGCCTCGCCGACGAAGTAGCTTCGCCCGTCCGGGAGTTGCACCTGCCGCAGCGGGTGGGCGGCGGCCTCCCGGGCCCGGTCGTGGGCGTGCGCGGGGCTCCAGGCGGCCGGGTAGTGGACGTGCCCCTGGTCGTGCGCGGGGCGCAGCCAGTTGGAGGCGAGGGCGGCGAGCGGCGAGTCGGGGTGGATGCCGGGGCGCGGCGTCCAGTCGTGGACGCGCACGGTGCCGTTGGGTTCGACGGTCGGGGCGGGGTGGCGCGGGTTGCCGCGCGGGCGGAGCAGTCCGGCGGTGCTGCCGTCGGGGTGCCGGGGGCGCTGCCAGAGGCCGTCGGGGTCCAGGTACAGCGAGGGTTCGGGCTCGGACCGGAGGTGCGGGGGGACGAGGTGCGGTGGGACGGGGGCGTGCGGCGGGACGGGGGCGTGCGGCGGTTCGACGGTGGCGCCGGTGGGCGGCGTGACGCGGTACTGGTCGGGGAGGGTCTGGCCGGGGACGCCCCGGTAGTCGACGATCAGGCCGTTCTCGGTGCGGTACTCGATGGTGAGGCCGTGGTGGTCGGCGACGGTGTACCGCAGGCCGGTGTCGGGGTCGGTGCGGGTGGTGATGGGGATGGCGGTGCTGATGGCGTGGCGGACTTCCAGCGGGGTCCACTCGGGGGGCAGGCCGCGCCCCGCGCCGGGGGCGGGGACGGGGGCGAACACCTGGTCGAGCAGGGCCTGTTCGCCGCTCGTCAGGCGGCTGGTGGCGGGCGGGCGCGGGCCGGTGCCGGGGGTGCCGGGTTCGTGCAGCGGGGCGCTGGTGGGGCGGGGGGTGCCGGACGGCTGCCGGCCGGTGCCGGGGGTGGGCGGCTGGTCGTCGGTGGGGCGGTGCACCAGGTGGCGGCCGTCGCGGGTGATCCCCTCGATCCGGACGCCGCGGGCCTCGCCGACCCAGTGCTCGGCGCCGGGGCCGGAGGGCCGGGGGTCGCGCCGGTTGCGGTACGCCTCCTCGACGGCGGCGTGCACCTCGGCGAGCGTCCAGTGCGCCGGGTACATGGTGTGCGGGGGTTCGCCCGCGGGGCGGTGCCAGCGGGTGTCGAGGTGGGAGAGCGGGGCGCCGGGGGCGACCTGCGGGTCGAGGTACCAGACGTCCGCCCGGTAGGTGCCGTTCCCGTGCGGGGGCTGCCCGGTGGGTTCGACCCTGATGCCGTGCGCGGCCGCGGCGGCGGCCGTCGGGGCGTGGTGGACGCCGGTCATGGTGTGCCGGTCGCCGTACTGGAGCAGGTCGTCGCCGTGCAGGTCGAAGGGCCGGTGGACGGGGGGCGGGGACGCGTACGCGGGGGTCTCCAGGTCGTCCTGCCGGTCGGCGGGCCGGAAGGAGGTGAACTCGCCGGCCCGGACCTCGCCCTCGATCCGGACGCCGTCGTACTCGCCGACCCAGTGGTGCGCGTACGGGCCGGTTTCGGTGATCCGGCCGGTGCGCAGTGCCTGCTGGTACGCCTGTTCGGCGGCGTAGACGGCGTCGTCGGCGGTCCAGTGCTCGGGGAAGACGGTGCGGTGGCGGGCTCCGGCCAGGTCCCCGGCCGGGTCGTTCGGGCGGGGGCGGAACTGGTCGGCGGGGCCGCCGACCACCCGGAAGGTGCCGTTGCGGTGGGTGCCGCCGGGGACGGGGGCGGGCCGGTCGCGGCCGGATCCGGCGGGGGCGTACAGGTGGCCGCCGCCGGCCGGGCCGCCGTACAGGGCCCGGCGCCGGGTGTCCTCGTCGAAGCGGGCGCGGGCCGGCAGGTCGGGGCGCGGGGAGGGGGCGGGGCCGAACGCGGCGTCGACGACGGCGCCCAACTGGCGCAGGTTGCGGGCCTTCAGGACGGGGCGCGGGGCCCGGTCGCCGGGGGCGAGGCCGGTCCGGTCGGCGTCGAGCAGCGGGTTGCCGTGTTCGTCGCGGTGCCAGGTGCCCATCAGTCCGGCGTCGGGGTAGACCGGCCGGGGGCCGCCGCCGGCCTCGCGGTACTCGTCGGCCAGGCCCAGGGCGTGGCCGAGTTCGTGGGCGAGGGTGGTGGCGTCGCTGTGCAGGCTCCAGTTGCGCAGGTCCTCGCGGCGCTGCTCGGGGTGGACGGTCGCGGTGTGGTGGGCGTCCGCCGGGTCGTCGACGAACTCGACCTCGACCCGCAGCCGGTCGCCGTTCGGGAGCCGCTGGCCGAGGTCGTAGGCGTCCGCGACGCCCTCCCGGGCGCGCTGCCTGAGCGCTTCGAGGGCCTGCGCGGTGTCCGGGGCGGCGGGGTCGAGGTGCCGGGTGTCGAGGTGCACCCGCAGGGTCAGCAGCGTCTCGGTGTCGCCGTCGGGCAGCTCCAGCCTGGTCGCCCGGAAGGACTCGAAGGCGCGCGCGGCCTGGTGGCGGGCGAACTCGTCGGCGGGCGGGCGGATCTCCCGGGTGCCGAGCACGGTCGGCGCCTCGCTCGCGGGGGTGTGGTGCTGGGGGTGCTGCTGCTCCTGCTGCTCGACGTGCGGTTGCTGGACGGCCTGCTGCTCGACGTGCTGGTGCTGAACGGCCTGCTGCTCGACGTGCTGGTGCCGGACGGCCTGCTGCTGAACGGCCTGCTGCTCGACCTGGACGTGCGGTTCCAGGACGGGCTGGCGGCTCTCGGTGGGCGTCTTCGGCGGGACGGGCGGGGCGGGGGTCTCCGGGAGCGGCTGCTCGCCGCCGACGGTGGGCGTCTTCCGGGCCGTCTCCTTCGCCTGCTCCGCCAGGTGTTCCGGGGTCGGCGCGACGGGGGTCCGCTCGTCGGCCAGGAAGTCGGCGTAGGTGAGCATCGACTGCATCCACTCGGCGACCTCGGCGTCGGCCTCCGGGGTGCTGACCGGCTTGCCCGAGGCGTGGCCGATCGCTTCGGCGTAGTCCTCCAGGGTGCCGCCGTGCAGTTTGGAGACCTGGTAGGCGCCGGGGTGGCCCATCCGGGGCACCGGGAACGGGACGACCTTGCCGGAGGCGAGGCTGGCGAGGGCGGCGAAGCTGATCGGGTGGTGCAGCGGGAAGTACTCGGAGGCGCCGTCCTGGACGGCCGCGTGCTGGGTCTCGTGCACCCAGGTCTGGTAGCGGTGCATCAGGGGCGAGGCGCCGACGTGCAGGACGTGGCCCATCGCGCCGGTGAGCACGCCGCCGAGGAAGCTGCCCGCGGAGACGGTGAACTCGTGGTTCTCGCCGAAGATCAGGTTGTAGAAGCCCTCGGTGAGGACGTTCTGCACGCCGCTCTGCAGGTAGCCGCCGAGGACGGTGCCGAGGTGGTAGGCCCGGTTGCCGCCGGTGATCCCCTCGGCCAGTTCGGGCAGGTGGGTGCCGAGCATCTCGACGTGCCGGGCGGAGAGGCCGGCCGCCTTGAGCTCGGCGGCCCTGAGCTCGGCGCCGGTGAGGACGCCTCCGAGTGCGTCCTTGACGCCGGTGCCGGCGGCGTCCTTGAGGGCGGCCCGTTCGGCGGTGCCCAGCCAGTTCTTGGTGAAGGCTTCGCCGAACTCGCGGCCGATCAGCCCGGCGGCCTCCCGGCCGCCCAGCGAGCCGCCCAGGTGGTCGGCGAAGACCCTGCCCATGTCGTGGACGAAGATCTCCGCGAGGGTGCCGCGGCCGGTCGGTCCGAAGCCGTGCTGGAGCTGTTCGGCGGCGGCGTCCAGCAGGTTGCCGAGGTCGCGGGCGAGCGCCCTGGCCTCCTTCTTGGTGAAGGGCAGTGCGGCGAGCTCCTTCTCGGAGGCGGCGAGCACCTTCTTGCCCAGCGCCCCGAGCGGGCCCTTCGCGCCCTCCTTCTCCGCGGCCTCGGCGGCGGTCTTCAGCAGCCCCTTGAGGCCCTGGAGGTCGCCGTGCACCAGGTAGTCGCTGAGCCGGTCGGCGAGCAGCCGTCCGCCGCTCTTGCCGATCAGGCGGCCGAGCAGCTTGCCGAGGCCGAGGCCGAGCAGGTCCAGCGGGCCGCTGAGCACGCCGCCGATCAGGCCGAACAGGGCGGCCTGCTTGGTGTACTCCTTGTCGACCTCCTTGCGGTTGCCCTGGCCGATCTGGACGCCCTGGATGATGCCGTCCATCACCAGGCCGCCGACCAGGCCGGAGAAGGTGTGCATCAGGATCGTCTTGATCAGGTACTTCATCAGCGCCTGCAGGGCGACCTTGGTGAGCAGCTTGCGCAGCACCAGGCCGGAGAGGCTGGCGCCGAAGGTGAACGGCGCCCAGAAGACCGCCAGCGCGATCTCGACCATCAGCTGGACGAGTTGGGCGATGGCCATCCACTTGGTGTACTCGACGGCGTTGGCGACGTCGCCCGCGCAGTCGGCGAGCTTCTTCGCGGTGCTCCCGGCGGCGGTGACGTAGTCGTCGCCGCCGGTGCCGCCGATGAAGGACTTCAGCTGCTCGGCGAACGCCTCCATGGCCGCGCCCTCGCCGCGGTGCAGGCAGGCCGCGGCCACCTTGGCGATCTGCTCGCGCAGTTCGGGCATCTCGGCGGCGAAGTGCTCGTAGGCGTCCCGGACGTCGCGCAGCTCCCCCTCGCGGATCTTCGGCCAGGGCATGCCGGTGATCGCGCTGAAGAAGGCCGCCGTTGAGGCGTTGACCTCGATGGAGGAGTGGGACACGGGACCGGCCTCGCCTCGGTGGTGGTCAGAGCTTGCTGTTCATCAGGTGGGTGCCGTCGTCGTCGGCCCGGTCGAGCGTGTCGGCGAAGGCCGTGCCGCCCTCGTAGTACTGGCCCATGGTGGTCTGGATCCTGGTGATCAGTTCGGTGAGGATCCGGGTGCCCTCGTCGACCTGCTGGTGGTACTGCTTGCCGATCTCGTCGTCGCCGCCGACGTGCAGGTTCAGCGTGTTGATCAGGGTGAGGTCGTCGTTGACCCCGGTCACGATGTCCTTGAGGACGTCGAACTCGGCGAAGGCCGCCTTGAGGGTCGAGGTCTTGCCGGTGCTGGTCGGGTCAGCCACGGAACTCCTCCTGCCGGTCGGCCCTGCGCGGCCGGGCGGCGGCCGGTTCGGCGCCGGGGCGCATCGCGTACAGCGGGGCCAGCACGTCGTCCAGTTCGGTGCCGCCGGTCATCGACAGCCGGAGCGTCTCGCCGAGGCCGTCGAAGCCGCCGAGCCGGGCGGCGACCTGCTCGCCGACGGCGGCCCGGGCCTCGTTGAGGACGTCGGTGAGGGCCTTGCCGAGTTCGGCGGGCGCCATCGAGCGGTAGGCGTCGGTGTGGAAGGTCAGCGAGACCACCTGGCCCTGCGAGCCGACCTTGGCGGTGACCGTCCGGTCCTTGCTGGTGGCGGAGGCGGTGAGGCCGTCGAGTTCCTGCTGGACGGCCTCGGCCCGGGCCAGTTCGGCCTGCACCTCCGCCATGGCGAGGGCGATCTGTTCGGCGAACGGGTTGCTCATCTCGGTCCTTCCCCTGCTGGGCTCGGTTCCTGGCGGACGGTCAGCGTCCGATGACGCCGTGGACGGCTCCGGTCTCGGTGCCCCAGACCTCCTCGTCCTCGGCCAGCCAGGTGGTGCGCCGGCGGTCCTTCTCGCCCGGGGCGCCCGCCGCGCCGCCGCCGGGGGGCATCATCGGCGGCGTGCCGGAGGAGCTGGTGGCGGTCTGCCGTCCGGTCAGCAGGGCCTGTTCCTCGGCGGCGGCCGCGGCGGCCTTCTGGGCGGCCAGCCGTTCGGCGTTGGCCTGTTCGGCGGCGGCCTTGACGGCGACCGGGTCGCCGCCGTTGGCCAGGCCGCGGCTGCTGAGGCCGCCGCCGGTGCCGGTGAGGCCGGGCAGGCCACCGAGCAGGCCGCCGCTGCCGCTGCCGGTGCCGCCGCCGGTACCGAGGGTGCCGGTGCTGTACGCGTAGCCGCCGGTGCCGAAGCGGTTGGGGGCGAGCAGGTCGTCGCCGGAGTCGGTGGCGTAGCTGTCGGTGAGCAGCTGCCGGTACTGCGGGACGGGGGTGCCGCTCGCGTCGCGCAGGGTGCCGTCGGGGCCGATGGTGTAGTCCTTGCCGGCCAGCATCGGGTTGCCGTTGGCGTCCAGGACGGGGTTCCCGTTGGCGTCGACGATCCGCCCGTCGTCGGTGATCCGGGAGCCGGCCGGGAGGGTGACCGGCTTGGTGGAGGTGCCGCCGGTGCCGAGGTCGAGGCCGCCGGTGCCGGTGCCGCCGCCGATCAGGCCGAGGCCGCCGTCCCCGGTGCCGGTCCCGTCGCCGGTCCCGCCGGTCCCGCCGGTGCTTCCGGTCCCGAGGTCGAGGCCGCCGTCCCCGGTCCCGCCGGTGCCGCCGCCGAGGTCCTTGAGGTCGGGGCCGCCGCCGAGGTCGGTGCCGGAGCCGTCGCCGCCGCTGCCGTCGGGGCCGCCGGTGAGGTCCTGGGTGAGGTCCTTGGTCGGGTCCTGGGTGGGGCCGTCGGTGCCGGGGTCGGTGGCCGGCGGGTCGCTGATCGGCATCCGCAGTTCGGGGCTGCCGATCGGGTGGTTCTCCATCAGGGTGCGGGTGTGGTTGTAGCTGGTCTCGATGGCGCGCAGGGCGGTCCTGGCCGCGTCGTCGAGCGGCTTGAGGTCGGCTTCCCAGAGGGCCTTGGCGCGTTCCCCGACGGCGACCCAGAAGTCGTCCTGCCGGGGGTCGCCGAACTTCGCGCCGGAGAAGGTGACGGTGAAGTCGGACGCGTGCTCCGGGGAGCCGTCGACCTGGGTGGCCGGCTTGCCGCCCTGGTTGCCCCAGAAGTCGCCGCCGCCGCCCTGCGAGTCGGCCTGCAGGTGCACCACGGCGCCGGACAGGCCCTCGGCGAGGGCCTTGGCGAGCGAGGTGACCGGGCTGGCCTCCTTGCTGTTGCGCCAGTGCTCCCAGGCGTCGACCAGCGGTGGCAGGGCGGCTTTGACGGCCGCCCCGGCGGTGCGCAGCGATCCGGCCACGTCGGCGTCGGCGAGGCGGTCGCGCAGGGTCTGCAACTCCCGGCCGTAGGCGGTCAGTACGGCGGCGAAGGAGCCGGCCGCGCTGCCCTGCCAGTCGCTGCCGGGGGTGCCGACGTCGGCGGCCCACTGGCGGGTGACCGGGATCCAGCCGTCCAGGAACCAGGTGGCCTTCTCCAGCATCACCGCCGCGTCCTCGAAGCTGGCGACGCTGATCCGGTCGTTGGCGCCGGTGCCCCACAGCGGGTGGAGCACCCGGGGCCCGTCCCGGAGGAACTTGCCGAACGGGGTGGTCGCGGCCAGGAACTCGTCCCACTTGAGGGTCAGGCCGACGGCGACGCTGCCGTACGAGGTGGAGCCGCCGTGGGTGTAGGAGAAGTTCCAGGAGTACCAGGTGTCGAAGGCCCGGCCGCCGAGGTCGGCGCCCTTGATGCCGTTGGTGACCTCGACGCCGTGGCCGCCGATCCACTCGACCTTCGGGTCGGTGACGGCGGTCCGGCCGTCCCGGGTGGCGTACTGCGACGGCGCGAGCAGGCTCAGCACGTCTTCCCACTGGTCCACGGCGGTTCCCTCCCTGGTGCGGTGCTGGTGGTACTGGGGGTGCCGGGGCCGCCCCCCGGCGGGGCAGCCCCGGGGGCGGGCGGCGGGGGCGGCCCCGGGCGGCGGGTCAGGGGGCGGTGGTGCTGCCGCCCGGGTTGCCGCCCTTGAGGACGTCGTCGATCAGCCACATCAACTGGGCGGCGGTGAGCGCCTCCTCGTGGCCGTCGTTCAGCGCCCAGGAGGCGTGCTTGAGGTCCTCGCGGAGCCGGACGGCCTGGAGCGAGAGCGCACCGAAGTAGGTGTCGAGCGCGCCCGCGTAGGTGCCCAGGGCCGTCACCAGGCTGCCGGGGGCCGGGTTGCCGTCCACCGAGGTGCCGGCCAGCAGGTGGTTGGTGCCGCTCTTGCCGTCCCCGCCGCCGCCCGCGTAGAGCTTGACGGTGGCGCGCGGCTCGGAGGCGTCGAAGTCGTCGATCAGCCACTTGAGCTTCTGGTCGGCGAACTCGCCCAGGTAGCTCTCGGTGATCTTGACCTCGTCGCCGCCGCCCTTGCCCCCGGGGTCGTCCTCGCTGCCCACCGGGCTCACCGGGTGTGGTCGAAGTGGGTGCTGGCCTGCATGTCCGCGTCGCGGATGGTGTCGCGCATCTCGCCGAGGACCACCTTGGCCTCGTCGATCTTCGTCGACATCCGGGAGTCGGCGGTGCTCAGCTGGGCCGAGAACGCGTCGGCCGCGCCGGAGAACTGGCCGATCAGCTCGGTGCCGAGGACCTGCTTGAGCCGGTTCATGGTCTCCTCGTTCTGGTCGACCATCTGCCGGAAGCTGGCCGCCAGGTCGTCGATCGCCGCGTCGAGGTTGGCGTAGTGGAGTTCGAGGTCGCCGCTCATGGTTCGACCCTTTCGGTGGAGGTTGCGCGGACGGGGGCTGCTGCGGTGGGGGCGGGGCGGGCTACCGCGGGTTGAGCGCGCCCTCGATGTAGCCGGACAGCCCGCCGCCGCCCATCCCGGTGGCGAGCTTCACGGTGTGGTCGCCCGCGTTGCCCAGCTGGCCCTTGCCCGCGGCGAGCTTCTCCTCGAAGTCCTGGTAGGCCCGGGTGACGTTGGCGTACTCGGCGGCCCACTCGGCCATCTTGCTCTGGTAGACGCTGCTGGCCGCGCCCTTGAAGCTGTCCCGGACGGCGTCGGTGATGCCGTCGATGTGCTGCCGGATCTGCTCCATCGCCTGGTACTGGCCCTGCACCCAGGCGATCACCTGGCTGATGGCCGCGTCGGTGTTCTTGAACGTGGGCGTGCTCACGTGCGGAGTCCCTCCTCGCGTGGTGCCGGCCGGGAACGGACGGCGAGGCGTGTCGCGGGGCCGCGCTCGGACACGGCCCGCCAGGGTGAACGGGGGCGCCCCGCCCGGCGGTTCACCGCGCGTCGGCGGCGGCCGCTCACCGCGTGCGGTGCCCTTACGCGGTGGCCGCTCACCGCGTGCAGTGCCCTTCCGCGGCGGCGGCGGGCGGGACGACGCTGGACGCGGCCAGTGCGGCCGGGTCCAGGCTGGGGCCGGTCGGCAGCAGCGAGAGCAGCCGGGACGGGACGGCGGCGGGCGCCGTCCCGGCGTAGCCGAGGCGTTCGGCGGCGGCGGCCGAGGCCAGCGGGTACTTCACCCCGCCGTCGGTGACCAGGTAGAGCGTCGAGCCGTAGCCGCCCCCGGCCAGGGCCCGCACCAGCGCCCCCGCGCCGGGCCGCACCGCGATCCGGTCCGCGGGGGTGCAGGACGGGAGCACGCCGGGTTGCAGCGCGGGCGGCAGGCCCAGCACGGCGGTGGCGTCCGGGACGGTCAGCGCCAACTCGCCCTCGCCGTCGGCCGCCGGGTGCAGCGCCGCGCACAGCGCCCGGTCGGCGGCGGGCCGCAGCAGTTCCGGGGGGCGCTCGGGCAGGCCGGCCGGGTCGGGGGCGCCGGCGGCGGGCGCGGAGTGCGCGGCGAGGTCGGCCGCGCCGACCGGGGCGAGCACCACCCGGCCGCCGCCGTACGCGTCCCGCTGGGTGCGCGGATCGCCCTGCAGCAGGGCGAGTTGGGTCTCGGTGAGCGGGACGAGTCCGCCCTGGGTCAGTAGGTAGCGTTCCGCGCCGGTGCCGCCGAACAGCTGCCCGATCCTGGTCGGCTGCCCGGCCAGCACCGGTCCGGCCCCGCCCCGGCCGGGCACCTCGGGGGCCCGCAGCTCGGGCCCGGCCGGGAAGGCGCTCAGGAACGCGGCGGTGACCGGGACGGGCTCCGCGCCCGGGTAGCCGAGCGCGCGGGCCTCGACGGCCAGCGCGTACCGGTGGCCGTGCCACAGCAGGTGCTGCGCGCCGTCGGGCGCGGCGACCAGCACCGCCCGGTCGCCGGCGTCCCGCCCGGGCTGCCGGGGCCCGATGCTCACCGCGGACCGCGGCACCGCCTGCGCCGCGCCCGCGCCCGCCGTGCGCACGCTGCACACCAGCCAGTCGGCGGCCCCGACGGCGGCCGCGGCGGGCAGGCCGTCGGGGGCGCCGACGATGCCGACCGGGGTGCCCCGCCCGGTGCCCTCCAGCGAGCGGGCGGAGACCTGGGCGACCGTCAGCCGGTCCCCTGCCAGCAGCCGGGCGCTGGCCTCGTTCAGCACCGGGTGCAGCAGGTCGCCGGTGTAGAGGTAGCGGGCGCCGCTCTCCTTCACCACCACCAGCGTCCCGGGTTTCTTCCACCCGCTCGCCCCGCCGGGCTTCACCAGCCCGTACACCCCGGCCCCCGCCCCGATCAGCACCGCGACGGCCAGCCCCAGCGCCGCCCCCCGGTTGGTCCGCCCCACCGGCGTGTCCGGCGCGTCCGGCTCGGCCCGCAGCACGCCGGCGGCGACCCGGCCCATCACGAACAGGTGGGCCTGCACCTGGTCGCGTCGGGATTGCATCGGGGTTCCTCCAGGGGTAGTGCTGCTGTGTCGTCAATTGCCTTGCCGCGTACGGCTGTTGCTCGACCTATCCGGCCAGTCCGCGCATCGCGCCGTAGAAGCCGAGCACCTGGAGGGCGAGCGGGAGCAGGGCCAGGGCGGTGAGGGAGTGCAGCAGGTCGCCGGCCCGGCCCCAGTAGGGCAGGAGCCGGCGGCCGGGGGCGGTGCGGGCGGCGACCAGCAGGGCGGTGGCGGCGCAGGCCAGCAGGGCGAAGAGCGGCAGGCGTCCGGCGGGGCCGGCGTCCTGGCCGGTGCGCAGGGCGAGCAGGGCGAGGCCGAGGGCGCCGGGTAGCAGCAGGGCCAGGCGTTGGCGGCGGCCGCCGATCTCGCGGGCGTGCAGCAGGAGCAGCAGCGAGAGGTCGGCGACGGTGGCGGGGACGGCCCAGCCGCCGTCGCGGGCGGTGGCGAGCAGGGCGAGGGCGGCGGCGCAGACGGTGCCGACGGCGAGCAGGAGCGCGGCGAGGTAGCTGTCGGCGACCAGGCTGCGGGCGAGGACGTCCTCGGCGGGGAAGGGGTCGATCTCCTGCTGGAGCTCGTCGGCGTTGCGGGGCAGCGCGGGCAGCCGGAGCCCGGAGAGCCGGAAGGCGAGCGCGGGCACGAACGCGCCGAACAGGACGGCGAGCGCGGCGGTGACGGCGGCGGCGTGCGTGGTGGGCACGCCGTACGCGGCGAGCCCGCCCGCGCCGCAGGCGAGGACGGCGGCGGCGAGCAGGCCGGTGAACAGCGGCCCGGCGCCGGTGAGGGCGAGCGCGAGGACGGTCGCCCCCGCGGCGGCCGAGCCGCCGGCCAGCAGCCGGGCGGGGCCGGT
>NZ_JBSGET010000099.1:0-31399 GCF_053603035.1 Kitasatospora sp. NPDC004272
CGGCACGGCCCGCCCGCGGGCGATCGGGGCCGGGCGCGGCGCGGTGCCCCGGGGGCGCGGGCGGAGGCGTCCGGGGCCTACTCCCCGGCCAGCAGCCGCCGCTTGGCGAGGGCGAACTCCTCGGCGGTGAGCGCGCCGTCCCGGTGCAGCCGGTGCAACCGCCCGATCCGGTCGGGCAGGTCGGCGCCGTCCTGCGGGGCGTCCGGGTCGTCGAGCTCGAACCGGACGTCGGTCGGCGCCCCGGGCAGGAACCGGACGGTGCCCGCGCCGCCGGGGCGGGGCCGGGAGTGGGCCGGGAAGGAGACCGGGTGCTCCGCCTCGTGCGCGACGCCCCCGGCCCGGTAACGGACCGTCAGGGTCGCCCAGTAGCGGCCCTCGTGGTTCGGCTCGGCGGAGATCCGGTCGACCCGGACCACGGTGCCCCGCACCGCCTCGCCCTCGGTGCGGATCCGCCGCTCCAGCAGCGCCGCCGCCCGCTGCTCCGCCCGGTCCGCCAGCCACCACCGGCGCGAGTGCCGGGCGGCCGGCACCGCGCCCGCCGCCGCCAGCACCGCCACCGCCGCGAGCGGCCGGCCGCCCCAGCCGCCCGCCGCCGCGCCCCCGGCCCCCAGCGCCGCCCCCGCCAGCACGGCCGTACCCGCGCCGAACACCGGGACCCCGCCGTCCGGGCCGCCGCCCCGGGCGATCAACTGCCCGCACACGAACGCCAGGAACGCCCCGAACAGCGCCAGCCCCGCCAGCACCCGTCCCTCGGCCACGGGTTGGGACAGCTGGGCCCGGGCGGCCCCGAAACCGCCCGCCGCCACCAGCACCGCGAAGAACCCCGTCCCGAACCAGCGCCCGCCCGAAAGACCCGGCCAGCGGGGCTCGTCCGGGACCACCGTGTCGTCCATGGGCGCGATGCTAGCGGTTGCGGGTGAATGGTCCAGTCCAATGGCCGGGGGTTCGTCCGTCGACTCCCGGCGCGCGGGGCGTGCCTGGCGCATACTCGACGCCATGACCGAGCAGCCCGCGACCGAGCAGCCCGTGACCGAACGGCCCGTGACCGAACGGCCCGTGACCGAACGGCCCGTGACCGAACGGCCCGTGACCGAACGGCCCGTGACCGAGCAGCCCGCGGACGGGTACGCCCGCCACTACCCCGACCTGGTGCGGGCCGGATCGCTGCGCGCCGCGCTCGGCGCGGCCCTGCCCGAGGACACGCCCGACCGGTACCCGGGCTCGGTGCGGGCCGAGGCGGGCGAACGCTCGGTGTCCGTGACGACGGCCGAGGGGGAGCGCGCCTTCCGGGTCCAGTGCTCGGTCCGGTGGGTCCCCATGGCCGCCGGCCGCACCGACGACCTGGCGGCGGTGGCCGGGGCGGCGGCGCACTGGCTGCGGGCCGTGCCGGTGCGCGAACTCACCGGCCGCTGGCCCTTCCTGGGCACCTCGGAGCTCGCCGAGGCGTACGAGCGCGGCGACCCGGTGCCGGCCCGCTGGGCGGGACTGCGCGCCGCCCGGCCCCGGCCCCGGTACGCCGCCGAACTGCGCGCGTTCATCGAGGCCGCACACGCCGAACCGCGGCTGCGGGCGCTCTCCCCGGGTATGTCGATGTTCTGGCTGACGTTCAGCCGCCGGGCCGAGCACCCGGTCTGCCACGACCTCCCGATGGTCCGCGCGCTCGGCGGCGACCGCTACGAGATCCGCCACGGCGAGGGCCGCCGGGAGGTCCGCGAGGAGGACGGCGTGCCGGACACCCTCGCCGCCGTCCTCGCCCTGCTGCCCGCGGACGCCGTGCCCGAGCCCTGCCTCCCGATGATCTGAGGCCCCGTGCACAAGCCCCACCTGGACGCCGAGTTGGCCGCCGCGCTGGCCGCCCGCGGCGGAGCGCCCGCCCCGCTGACGCCCGGCGCCCTGGCCGAGTGGCAGCGGCGCGACGCCGCCCGGCGCCCCCGCCCGACCCTGCGGCAACTCGCCGACGGCGGACGCTTCGAGGCCGTCGAGCACGACGCCGACGGCGCCCCGCTGGTCGCCGCCCGCCCGGCCGGGACGGACCGGCCGCTGCCCGCCCTGCTCCACCTGCACGGCGGCGGCCTGATCGGCGGCAACGCGCACGCCGTACTGCCGCGCGTACTCAGGGAGTTGGCCGAGCCGCTCGGACTGGCCGTGCTCTCCGTCGACTACCCGCTCGCCCCCGCCGCCCGCTACCCCGCCCCGCTGCACGCCTGCCGCACCGCCCTGCGCTGGGCCGTCCGGCACGCCGGGCCGCTGCGGATCGACCCCGGCCGGATCGTGCTATCCGGCAAGAGCGCCGGCGGCGGGCTGGCCGCCGCGCTCGCCCTGCTGCTGCGCGACGAGGGCGGCCCGACCCCGCTCGGCCAACTGCTGCTCAGCCCGATGCTGGACGACCGCGGCGCCACCGCCTCCACCCGGCAGGCCGCCGGCCACGACACCTGGGACGCCGTCTCCAACACCACCGCCTGGCAGGCCGCCCTCGGCCCGCTGCACCGCACCCCCGACCTCCCCCCGTACGCCGCCCCCGCCCGGGCCCGCGACCTCTCCCGCCTCCCGCCCGCCTACCTGGAGGTCGGCTCCGCCGAAACCTTCCGCGACGAGGTCACCGCCTACGCGAACGCCCTCTGGCGCGACGGCGGCCCCGCCGAACTCCACGTCTGGCCCGGGGCCTGCCACGGCTTCGACACCCTCGCCCCGCACGCCGCGATCAGCCGCACGGCGGTCGCCGCCCGACGGGACTGGCTGCGGCGGCTGCTCGGCCCGCCGTGCTGACCGGGGAGGCCGGGGAGGCCGGTGACGGGGTTCACGATGCGGTCGAGGACGGCCGGTCCCTGTGCCGGGCCGCCTCGGCCGCTTCCCGGAAGGTGACGACCGCCTCGCCGTTCTCCCGCGCCCACGCGGTGAGCATCCTGATGGGCTCCTCCAGGGTGCGCCCGAGGTCGGTCAGGCCGTACTCCACGCGCGGCGGCGCCTCGGCGTACGCGTGCCGCTCGACGAGCCCGTTGGCTTGGAGCCGGCGCAACGTCTGGGTCAGTACCTTGCGCGAAATGCCACCGCTCAGCTCGACCAACTCGCCGTGGCGCAACGGGCCGTCGGTCAGCGCGAAGAGCGTGACCACGGACCACTTGCTGGCGATGATCTCCATGGCCAGGAGAGCGGGACAGTCGGCGAGGAAGACGATTCCGGGGCGCAGGCTCACGCCCCGAAGGTTACCTGGAGGTACCTGACGGCCGCCTATCGTCGTCGAGGTGCGCACGCTCCCTTACTCGCATCTCGAACGATCGAGGTTCCAGCCATGTTCGTCTCCCTCGCCGTCCTCACCGTGGTCATGTCGGCGCTCCTCCTGGTGTCGGCCGGCGCCAAGTCCCTGCGGACGCGGCACATCACCGAGCAGATGTCCACCCTCGGAGTGCCGCAGGGCATGATGGCCCTCCTGATCGCCGCTCAGATCGCGGGCGCGGCCGGTGTGATCGCCGGGCTCCGGTGGGGGCCCGTCGGAATCGCCGCCGCGATCGGCCTGACGCTCTACTTCGCCGGGGCGGTCGCCTTCCACCTGCGGGTCGGCGACCGCAAGGGCGCCTCTCCGGCGGCGGTCCTCACCGTGGCCTCCGTCGCCCTGATCGTGCTGCGTGCCGCCACCCTCTGACGGCGGACGGCCGGCCTGGCGCCGGCCTCGACCGCGCCGCCTGGCGGCTCGGCCTCCGAGGAGGACGGCCGCCGGGTCCGCCGCCGGGGCCCCGGCGCCGCCGGAGCACTAACCGGGCAGGCGGGCGTCGGTCCAGCCGGTGTCCGTCCAGCCCGTGGGGGTGCGGGTGTGGCGGCGGCGCAGGTGGTGGCGGTCGGGGCCGGCCTGCCAGAACTCGACCTGGTCGGGGTGCAGGGCGTAGCAGTGCAGGTCGGGGGCGGGGGTGGGGCAGGCGGGGGAGGGGCGGACCGGGCCGCGCAGGCGGACCTGGCGGCCGTGGGCGGGCCAGTAGGCGGTGAGCGCGGCGTCCGGGCGGGCGGCGAGCTGGGCGGCCTTGGGGGAGTCCGGGTCGGTCCAGAAGTGCCAGCCGGCGGTGGGGAGTCGCACGTCCCGCAGGACGAGCACCCGGGCGTCCGGGCGGCCCTCGGCGTCAATCGTGGCGAGGGTCAGCACCTGGGCGTCCGGGACGTTCGCGGCGAGGGCGTCCAGCAGCCAGGCGGTGAACAGTTCGGCCGGTCCGGTGGGCGCGTGGTCCGGCGGCGGGTAGTCGGGCGCGGCCAGCACCGGGTGTGCGATCAGCGCGCGGACGAGGGGGGAGCGGGCGTCGGTCACGTGACCTCCTGCTGGGCGGTGGTGTCGGGGCGGGTGCACGGGGTGCCGATCGGCGACCGCCGCCCGTCGACGCGGCGGCGGTGCTCCTCGTCCGGCCGGTGCTCGCGCCGCCGCCGCCGCCCCGGCACGGGACACACCCTGGCGGTTCGCGGGGGCGGTGGCAAACGGGTCCCCGGGGCGGGGTCACCCGATCGGGCGGCTTATTAGACTCGATGTTGATAAGAGTGGTCGAAACCCTTGTCGGGCCCGCTACCCGCGAGTAGTTTGCCGGTGTGCCCACCGGGGCCGCCCGCGTCCACCGCCTCGTCCACCGCGCGTCAGGAGGCACCCCATGCCCCGCCCCACCCCGCCCGCCACCGTGCACGACAGCCTGGTGCTCGAACCGCGCGACGTGCACTTCGACTGGTCCGAACTGCCGCTGCACTGGATCCCCGACGAGCCGATCGCCACCCACACCATCAACGTCCTGCACCTGCTGCTCCCCGAGGGCGAGCGGTGGTTCGTCAAGGTGTTCAAGGACGCGCTGCCGCTGATCCGGGACGAGCAGCTGCGCGAGGAGGTGCTCGGCTTCATCGGCCAGGAGGCGATCCACGCCGAAGCCCACCAGGAGGTCCTCGACCACCTGCTCGGCCAGGGCCTCGACCCCCGCCCCTACGTCCGGCAGATCAGCTGGCTGTTCCGCCGCGTCCTCGGCGACAAGCCCGGCCTGACCGCCCGTCAGCGCCGCGAGAACACCATCGAACGGGTCGCCTTCGTCGCCGCGATCGAGCACTTCACCGCCTTCCTCGGCAACTGGGCCCTCAACTCGCCCGGCCTCGACCGCGCCGGGGCCGACCCCACCATGCTCGACCTGCTGCGCTGGCACGGCGCCGAGGAGGTCGAGCACCGCAGCGTCGCCTACGACCTGATGCGCCACCTCGACCCCGGCTACCTGCGCCGGGTCCGCGGCATGGCCGTCTCCGGCCCGCTGCTGATCCACCTGTGGGTCCGCGGCGCCCGCTTCCTGCTCGCCGCCGACCCCGCCCTGGACGGACGCCCCGCCCCCACCTGGCGCGAAGCCCGCCGTGCGGCCCGCCGCGGCCTGCTCCCCGAACCCGGACGCTTCCTGCGCTCCGCCGCGAGGTACTTCGGCCCCGGCTACCACCCCACCCGCGAAGGCAGCTCCTCGCAGGCCCTCGCGTACCTGGCGAAGTCGCCCGCCGCGCAGGCCGCCGCGACGCGCTGAGCGACAACAGGGACGCGGAGAACCGCGCGAGGGGGAACGGGACTTCGGGAAGACCCGGATTCCCCGAGCACCCGCGTCCTGGCCGCGGGGCCCCGCGGAGCGCGTCACGCCCGGCGGCTCCGCCCACCTGCCACCGACCCTCCGGCCGCGGATCCCGCTCGTGTCCCGTTCCCTCCGCGCAGTTCCCCGCGCCCCCGGCTGCGCAGCCCCTCTCCCGATGGAGCCGTACCCCATGGACCTCGAAACCCCGCCCCCCGACCTCTACGGACGGCCACGGGCCGACCGCTTCTTCGCCCGGCTGACCGCCTTCGGTGACTGGTACGCCCCCGCGCTGGGCCGCCCCGGGCTGCGGCGCGGTCCGCGCCGGGCGGAGGCGCGCGGGGTGCCGCCGCTGCACCTGGTGGTGGTCTCGCACCGGGCGGTCGCCGAGGACGTGGTGGAACTGCGGCTGGCCGACCCGTCCGGCGGGACGCTGCCGCCCTGGCAGCCCGGGGCGCGGATCGTGCTGACCCTGCCGTCCGGGCGGGAGCGCCACTACTCGCTGTGCGGCGACCCGGCCGACCGGCACGGCTACCGGATCGCGGTGCGCCGGATCGCCGACGGCGGCGGGGGCTCGGTCGAGGTGCACGACGCGCTGCACGTGGGCGTGCGGCTGCGGGTGCGCCGGCCGCGCAACGGCTTCGCGTTCTGCGGCGAGGAGAAGGTGCTGTTCCTGGCCGGCGGGATCGGCGTCACGCCGCTGCTGCCGATGGCCCGGGCCGCCCAGCGGGCGGGCGTGGACTGGCGGTTGGTGCACACCGGCCGCACCGCCGCCGCGCTCCCGTACACCGCCGAACTGACCGCGCTCGACCCGGTCCGGGTGACCGTCCGCACCGACGACGCGCACGGCGTCCCGGACGCCGCCGAACTGCTCGGGCACGCCCCCAGGGGCGCCGCCGTCTACGTGTGCGGGCCCGCGCCGATGCTGCTGGCCGTCCAGCGCGCGCTGCCCGGCTCGCCCGCCGCCGCGCTGCACTTCGAACGCTTCGGGGCCGCGCCGATCCGCGCCGGACGCCCGTTCGCGATCCGGATCGGGGACACGACGCTGGCCGTCCCGGCGGACCGCTCCGCGCTCGACGTCGCCCGCGAGCTGCGCCCCGACCTGCCGTACTCGTGCCGGCAGGGCTTCTGCGGCACCTGCGTGCTCAAGGTGTCCGCCGGGACGCCCGAGCACCGGGACCGCCGCCTGACCGAACAGCAGCGGGCCGCCGGGCTGGTGCTGCCCTGCGTGTCCCGGGCCGCCGAGGGCGAGACCCTCGTCCTGGAGGTGTGAGGTGTCGAAGCCGCCCCGGTTCCCCTACGACGAGCGCGACCTGGCCAGGTTCCGGGAGGTCCAGCAGCTCGCCTACCACTGCGCCGAACAGGTCGCCGCCTGGATCGAACCCGGCGTCACCGAACGCCAGACCACCGCCGAACTGCGCCGCCGCCTGGTGCGGGCCGGGGTGCAGGACTTCTTCCACGTGCCGTTCGCCTGGTTCGGCGACCGCACCGCGTTCCGGCACTTCCACACCCCGCTGCAGTTCTTCGCCGGCTCCCGCGTCCTCGCCGAGGGCATGCCGTACGTGCTGGACTGCGCGCCCGTGGTCGACGGCTACACCGCCGACATCGGCTACGGCGGCAAGGTCGGCGAGAACCCGGTCTGGGACCTGCTCGCCGAGGACCTGCGGGTCTACCGCGAGCTGATCCTGCGCGAGGTCCGCGCCCGCAAGCCGCTCGCCGAGGTGTACGCCGCCGTCGACGCCCAACTCGCCGCGCACGGCTACGACAACCGCCACCGGGTCTACCCGGGCCGGGTGATCGGCCACCAGGTCACCCGGAACACCGCCCGCGGCCCGGCCGGGGTCAACCTGTTCGGCTTCGGGGTGCGTACGCTGCAGACCCTCGGACGCGAACTGGTGAAGGAACGCCTGGAGGGCCGCTCCCCGCTGTGGGCGGGCGGCCGGGCCTCCCGGCACGCCCCCACCCCGGGCCTGTGGGCGGTCGAACCGCACATCGGCTTCCGCGAGGTGGGCATCAAGTTCGAGGAACTCCTCGTCGTCACCGACGAGGACGCGTACTGGCTCGACGACGACCTGCCGCACGTGCGGCGCTGGGCACTCCAGGAGGACGCAGCATGACCGGCCGCAGCAACGGGACCCACGGCACCGACGCGCCCCGCCGACGCACCGTCGACTCCGGCGGCCTCCCCCTCGCCGTGTACGAGCAGGGCGACCCGGCCGACCCGACGGTGATCCTGGTGCACGGCTACCCCGACGACCACTCGGTCTGGGACGACGTCGCCGCCGACCTGGCCGCCGACCACCACGTGGTGCGCTACGACACCCGCGGCTCCGGCGCCTCCGGGGTGCCCGCCGCCCGCGCGGACTACCGGCTGGAACTGCTCGGCGCGGACCTGTTCGCCGTCGCCGACGCCGTCAGCCCCGACCGCCCCGTGCACGTGGTCGCCCACGACTGGGGCAGCGTCCAGGCGTGGGAGGCCGTCACCGCACCCGGCTCCCACCGGCGGATCGCCTCCTACACCACGATGTCCGGCCCCTGCCTCGACCACATGGGCCACTGGATCCGGCACCGGCTGCACCGCCCCACCCCCCGGCACCTCGCCCAACTGCTGCGCCAGGGCGCCCACTCCTGGTACATCGCGGTGTTCCACCTGCCCTTCCTCGCCCCCGCCGCCTGGCGGCTCGGCCTGGCCCGGCTCTGGCCGCGCGTGCTGCGCGACCTGGAGGCCGTCCGCCCCCGGCCCGGCCACCCGCAGGCCACCCTCGCCGAGGACGCCGTGCACGGCATCGAGCTGTACCGGGCCAACATGCGCCCCCGGGTGCGGGCCCCGCGCGAACGGCACACCGAGGTGCCGGTGCAGCTGATCACCCTGCAACGGGACCGCTACGTCAGCGACTTCCTCTCCGAGGGCCTGGAGCGCTGGGTCCCCCGGCTCACCCGGCGCGCCCTGCACGCCACCCACTGGTCCGCGCTGCTGGAGCGGGGCCCTGCGGTGGCCGCCCTGGTCCGCGAGTTCACCGCCCGCGACCACGACGCGCCCCGCCGGGAACCCTCCGGCGCCGGGGAGCTGGTGGTGGTCACCGGCGGCGGCAGCGGCATCGGCCGGGCCACCGCGCTCGCCTTCGCCGACGCCGGCGCCCGGGTCGTGGTCTGCGACCGCGACCTGCCCGCCGCGCAGCGCACCGCCCAACTGTGCGAACTCTCCGGCGTGAAGGCCGCCGCGTACCGGGTCGACGTCAGCGACGGCGCCGCCGTCGACGCCTTCGCCCGGCAGGTCGCCACCGACCACGGCGTCCCCGACGTGGTGGTCAACAACGCGGGCATCGGCCACTCCGGCACCTTCCTGCAGACCACCGAGGAGGAGTGGCGCCGCGTCCTGGACGTCAACCTGTGGGGCGTCATCCACGGCTGCCGCGCCTTCGGGCAACTCATGGTCGAACGCGGCACCGGCGGCCACCTGGTCAACCTCGCCTCCGCCGCCGCCTACCTGCCCGCCAAGAAGCTCGCCGCGTACGCCACCTCCAAGTCCGCGGTCTTCATGCTCTCCGACTGCCTGCGCGCCGAACTCGCCCCGCACCGGATCGGCGTCTCCACCATCTGCCCCGGCATCGTCAACACCGACATCACCCGCACCAGCACCTTCTCCGGCCTCGACGGCGAGGCCCTCGCCGCCAAGCAGGCCCGGGTCTCCAAGCTGTACGCCCGCCGCGGCTTCCCCCCGGAGAAGGTCGCCGCCGAGATCGTCCGCGCCGTCCGCACCCGCAGACCCGTCGTCCCCGTCACCGTCGAGGCCAAGGCGGCCCGCCTGCTCGGCCGGATCAGCCCCGCCCTGCTGCGCCGGGCCGCCCGGATCGACGCCGGCTGAGCCCTCCCGCCGGAGAAGGCACGACCCGCGGAGCCGCCGCACCCCCGGGGCCGCGGCGGCCCCGCCGTCCTGCTGTTCCGCCGTCCTGCCGTTCCGCCCGCTCAGCCTCGCAACTTCTCGATCCCGGCCCGCAGTTCGTCCGCCGACATGCACGGCGTCACCGTGACCTTGGCGCCCAGCCGCATCCACAGCGGCTCCATGGTGGTGACCAGTGAGGACTCCTGGTCCACGTCCACCACCAGGGTGAACCCGCGGTGCCCGTTCACCGGGTAGAAGTACGCCGCTTCGGGCCGCAACTGCTCCATCATCCGGCCCATCATCTCGGGCATCTTCCCGCTGGTGATCAGCTCGTTGGACTTCTCGGTGTCGATCTCCGCCACGATCAGGGTTCGCATCGCACGCCTCCCGGACCTTTCAGGGCTCCCGCGAACCGTTCCATTCTCCCGCGCCCGCCCACCCCGGTCACGCCGGAACGTCCGGCACGGGAGCGGGCCGGAAGGTCGACAAAGCGGTAGGGCGAGAGGTCGACGGAGCGATCTTCCGTGCGCCCTCCACGTGCCCGCCCGTGCGCGGTCCGGGTCCGGTCCGGGTCCGGTCCGGGGCCGGGTGGTCGGGGCGGGGGTCAGGCCGGGCGGGTCAGGCCGTGCAGGTGGGCCTCGCGCGGGTGCGGGGGGCGGGGCGGGAGGAGGGCTTCGAGGCGGTAGCCGGCCTTCTCGGCGACCCGGCAGGAGGCGGGGTTGCCCGCGTTGTGGACCAGTTCCAGGCGGGTCAGGGCGAGGTCGCCGGCCGGGTCGAGGGCCCAGGCGGAGAGCAGGGCCACCGCCCGGGTGGCCAGGCCGCGGCCGCGGGCGGGCGCGCCCGTCCAGTAGCCGACCTCGCCGACCCCGCCGGTGCCGCCGGGGCGCTTGAGCACGACGTGGCCCGCGACCAGCCCGCCGGTGACCAGCGCGAAGCCCAGGCGGGCCCCGGTGGCGCGGCCCGCGTGCTCGTTGGCGAGCCAGCGCAGCGCGTCGCCGCGGTCGCGCACCCGGTGGGAGGTCCAGCGGCGGACCTCCTCGTCGGCGAGCAGGGCCGCCAGCGCGTCGGCGTCGCCGTCCTCCCACGGGCGCAGCGTCAGCTCCGCCTCGGTCAGTGCCGTGCCCGTCGTCATCGCCGCCGCTCCCTGCCACGCGCCCCGGCGGGGCTCCGGGCCGAGCCTAACCGATCGGGTACGTCCCGTTCGGCGGGCCTCCGGCGGAAAGCTGATGGTCCGTCAGGAGGGGGCGCACGAGGCGCACGCGATTCTGATCGCCGTGCTTCGTGACGGGTCGTCAATTTTCCTTTCCAGCAACCCGGATGGTCGTATTCCGCTTAATATTCGGCCAAAAGAGGTGCGCGCGGGGCCGTCCGGGGGATCTTCCGGCGGCGGTCCGGCGTGCCTCCCCGACCGACGACGAGAGCAGGGCATGACCCAGACAGAGCAACAGACCAGGGCGCCCGTACCGGGCGCGCGACGGCGGCGGGCCGAACGGGCCGCCGCCGTGGTGGCGGCCTTCGCGGCGGCCACCGCCGTCGCCGCCCCGTCGGCCTCGCCGGCCACCGCGGACGGCTCGGTGACGGTGCGGGTGGTCCGGGCGGTCGACGAGAGCGGGACGTGGAGCCCGGCGCTGGAGCCGGGCATGGGCGGGGTGACGGTCACCCTGACCGGGGACGACGGCGCGGTGCGCACCGGCGTCACGGCCGCCGACGGCACCGTGACCCTGACGCCCGCCAAGGCCACCGCCAGCGGCGCGTACCGGGTGGAGGTGGTCAATCCGCAGCCGGGCGTGCTGTACCCGGCGTTCGCCGCCCGCGAGGGCCTGGCCGGGGCGCCGGACAAGCTCAGCAGCAACGAGGAGTTCGTCGACCTCTCGGCCGGCAAGCAGGCCACCCTGACCACCGGCCTGTGGAACCCCGCCGACTACTGCCAGCGCAACGCGCCGCTGGCCACCGCCTGCCAGCCGCCGATCGGCTCCCCGGCGGCCCAGCGCACCCTGCTGACCTTCCCGTACGAGTCGCGCGGCGTGAACAAGGACGTCACCGACCTCGGCACCAGCGGCCAGACCGGGAACGTCTTCGGCATCGCCTGGAACCGGGACGACCAGCGGCTGTTCAGCTCCGCCCAGGCCAAGCGGGCCACCGCGTACGGCCCCGGCGGCCCGGGCGCGATCTACGTCACCGACCCGGCGAAGAAGAGCACCGCGCTGTTCGCGACCGTCCCGGACGCCGGGACGACCGCGCACACCGACGGCGACGACGCGGCGTTCCTGCCCGCCGTCGGCAAGGAGAGCCTCGGCGGGCTGAAGCTCACCGAGGACGGCCGCGACCTGTACGTGGTCAACCTGCACGACCGCAAGCTGTACCGGTACGACGCCACCGCGCCGACCGCGTCCGCCCCGAAGGCCGTGTACGCCATCCCGTCCGGCGGCTGCCCGTCGGCCGACGACTGGCGCCCGTACGGCCTCGGCATGCAGGACGGGGTCGGCTACGTCGGCGGCGTCTGCTCCGGCCAGTCCACCGGGAGGATCACCGACCTGCGGGCCGTGGTGCTGCCCTTCGACCCGGCTACCGGCGCCTTCGAGGCCGCTGTCCTGAACCAGCCGCTCGACCACCGCGGCACCCCGGCGAACATCTGCGCGGGCTACTTCTGGTACCCGTGGCAGGACGACCAGCCGCTGCAGAACGGCGCGGTCTGCGGACTCAACCCCGAGCCCGAACTCGGCGAGGTCGGCTTCGAGACCGACGGCTCGATGCTGCTGGCCTTCCGCGACCGGTACGCCGACCAGGCCGCCGCCGCCCCGCCGGAGGGGCAGCCGCTGCCCAACGGCTTCACCTACGTGCTCGCCTCGGCCGACCTCAACAAGGCCTGCAAGTCCGGCGACGCGTTCGTGCTCGACGTCAACCTCGGCTGCGGCCAGACCGTCCGCAACAAGGGCTTCTTCGACCAGAGCCGCCCGTACCCGAACGGCCACCCGTACCCGGCCTTCGCGGGCATGGCGCTGTCCCGGGTGGAGACCTCGATCGCCACCTCCGGCTACGACGTGTCCAACAACATCGTCACCGCCGGCACCATGTTCACCCTCCGCACCGGCGCCCCCGACCCGGGCTTCGGCAACGAGCTGTCCGAGGGCCGCTCGCGCTTCGGCAAGGGCGCCGCGATGGCCGACCTCGAAGTGCTCTGCGACCGCGCCCCGCTGCAGATCGGCAACCGGGTCTGGTACGACCCGGAGCGCTCCGGCCTGCAACTGCCGCAGCAGAAGCCCGTCCCCGGCGCCACCGTCCACCTGTACGACGCGGACGGCAAGCTGGTCGGCACCACGAAGACCACCGCCCGCGGCGAGTACTACTTCGACGACGGCGACGTCACCGGCGGCCTGAAGCCGAGGACCGCGTACACCATCCGGCTCGACAACCCCGCCGACTACGCCGAGGGCGGCCCGCTGTACCACTGGGTCCCGACCAAGGACAACGTCGGCGACAACCGCCTGACCGACTCCGACGGCACCGTCCCGAAGGGCGGCACGTACGTCGAGCGGGCGCTCACCACCGGCGGCCCCGGCCAGGACGACCACAGCTTCGACTTCGGCTTCCAGAAGCAGCGCGGCGCGCTGCGCCTGGTCAAGCACGACCCGGACGGCAAGCCGCTGCCCGGCGCGGTCTTCCAGCTGTGGCGCGAGACCGACGACGCCCCGGGCCTGCAACCGGAGGACAGCAAGGTCGGCGACCCGTGCACCACCGGCGAGGACGGCACCTGCACCGAGCAGGCCGACCTCGGCAGCTACTACTGGCAGGAGGTCAGCCCGCCCAAGGGCTACCAGGCCCCCGAGCAGCCGGTCCTCGGACCGGTCGTGCTGGACGACGCGCACCTCGACGCGGGCATCACCACCACCGCCGTCAACACCCCCGTCCCGCCGAGCCCGACGCCCACCCCCACCCCGAGCCCGACGCCCACCCCGACCCCGGCGCCGCCCGCGCCCCCGCAGGCCCGCCCGGCACCGTCCGGCAGCCTCGCCAGCACCGGCCTGGACGGGACCGTCCCGTTCGCGCTCGCGGGCGGAGCGCTGCTGCTGGCGCTCGGCACCGGCCTGGTGATCGCGGCGAGGAGGCGCCGGAGCAACTGACGCACCACCGAGAACGGGGCCCCGGGTGTCGACCCGGGGCCCCACCCGTGACCCCCTGCAGAGGAAGCCGTGGCAAAGCAGAAGAAGAACCGCCGCCGGTACGCGGTGGCCGCCGTGCTGGCCGCCGTTCTGGTCGCCGCCGGCGGGGTGACGGCCTGGCGGGTCGCCGCCCGCGAGGACGGCGCCCGGCCGCTCAGCACCGAGGAGGCGTCCCGGCTGGCCCTGTCCCGGTTCACCCTGTACGGGACCAGCCCCGCCGCCGTCGACCTGACCGTCCGGGAGGGCGGCGGGACGACCGTCGAGGTGCACGGCGTGATCGACTACCGCACCCGGCACGCCGCCGGGAGCTACCGGGTGACCGGGCCCCGGGGCGTCCTCGACGAAGGACTGCTGATCTGGGACGCCGGCGGGCTCGGCCTCGCCAAGGCCCCCGCCGGCGCCACCGGACAGCCCTGGGAACAGGCCGAACACGTCCCGCGCACCGGCTGGACCTCCCGCCCCTACGGCACCGACCCGCTCGACGCCGGCCTCGACCTCGCCGTCCAGCTCGGCGCCGACCGCCCCGACAACCCGCTGCTGCTCGCCCAGGCCGGACCGCGCCGGCTCGGCCGGGACCGGATCGACGGCCGCGACCACGACCGGATCTCCGGCCCCCGCCCGCGCGGAGCCGCCACCGGGGGCGGGAGCGGGAGCCCCGGTGACACCTCGCCGCTCACCTACTGGATCGACGCCGACGGCGGCCTGCGCCGGGTCACCATGCGGATGCCCGGCATCGGCACCCCCACCACCCTGGATTTCCACGGGCGGTCCGCCGGGGCGAAGCTGCCCGAGGCGCCCTGGGCGACGGCGGGCTGAGGCCGGGCGGCGGCGGACGGCGGCGGGCCGGGACGGGCCGGGATGGCTTCAGGAGCCGGTGGGCAGCGGGTAGGAGTCCGGGTCGACCCGGCCCGGCAGGTCGACGGCGGGCACCGCCGGGGCCTGCGGGTCGGGCAGCGAGGGCTGCGCGGGCGGCACCGGCACCGCGTTGAACGCCGTCCCGGGCGGGGCCTGCACCCCGGCCGCCCGCCCGGCCGGGACGCGTCCGGCGCCGGTCGCGTCGCAGGCCGCCAGCCGCTCCAGGCCGTCCGGGCTCTGCGTCGAAGGCCCGTTCCCGGTGAAGCAGTTGCTCGGGTCGGCCGCCGAACTGACCAGGTCCACCCCGTTGCCGGTGACGCTGTTGCCGGTCACCCGGTTGCCCGCGGCGGGGTGCCCCGGCGGGTCGGTCACCACCACGCCCGCCGACCGGTTGCCGCGCACCAGGTTCCGCTCCACCCGGTTGCCGGTGCCGCCGCCGATCCCGATGCCGATCCCGAAACCGCCGTCGGCCTGCACCGGCGAGTCCGCCGCGTTGTTGTCCGCCACCACGTTGCCCGCGATCACCGCGGCGTGCTGCGGCGCCAGCGACTCCAGGTCGTTGGAGTTGACCGTCACCCCGACCCGGTTGCCCACCACCCGGTTGCCCACCACGGTCAGGTTCTCCGAGGCGTTGGTGATCTCGATCCCGACCGCGTTGCGCTCCACCGTGTTGCCCCGCACCAGGGTGTCGCACGGCTTGCACTGCCCGACGTAGATCCCCGAGTCGGCCTGCCCCGAGGCGTACGACTCCTCGATGACCCCGCCGCGCGCGTCGAACGCGTAGATCCCGTACAGCGCGTTCCCGTACGCCGTCACCCGGGTCGCCCGGAAGCCCTGCACGGCGGGGAAGCGGGTGGTGTCCAGCGGGTCGTACGCGGAGCCGCCCGCGCCGTGCCGCTGCAGCTTCTCGTCGGTGACGCCGGTGAACAGCACGCCGTTGGCCAGGTAGCCGTGCACGGTCAGGTTCTCCACCACGCTGCCCGCGCCGGTCGCGGTGATCCCGTTGACCAGCTTCAGCCCGCCGTCGAACACCACCGCGCCCCGGTCCGTCCCGCGCAGCACCACCCGCGGCCGGGTGATCCGCACGCTCTCCCGGTACGTCCCCGGGCCGACCAGCACCAGGTCGCCCGGGTTCGCGACGTCCACCGCCCGCTGCACGGTCGGGAAGTCCTCCGGCACCCGGACCACCGTCCCCGGCGGATGGCGGTCGGCCGAGGAACCGCCCGCACCGCCCGGGGAGCACCCGGCCGCCGCCGGGAGCAGCAGCAGCGCCGCACCCAGCAGTAACCGGCCCGCCCGGGCCTGACGAGTCATCAACGTGAAGGAAGAGAGGCGGAGTTGCATGAAACGTGTTCTATCGTCTGCAATGGCGGCCATGCACACCGAACCGGGGAACCCGCAGGACGACAGCACGCCGGACCGGCCCCGGATCGACCGCCGCACCCTGTTCACCGCCGGGGCCGCCCTCGCCGCCGGCGCCGCCGGGGCCGGTGCCGCCACCGCGCTCACCCGCGAGGACCGGCCCGCCGCCGCCCCGCCGCCGCCCGCCGCAGCCGTCCCGTTCCACGGCGCCCGGCAGAGCGGCGTCGTGCACCGCCAGCTCCCCGCCACCCGGCTGCTCGCCCTCGACCTCCCCGCCGACGCCGACCGCGGCGCGCTGCGCACCCTGCTGGCCGGCACCGGGGACGTCCTGGCCCGGGCCGCCGACGGCACCCTCGCCGACGCCCGGCTGGCCGGCACCCCGCCGGTCACCTCGCTCGCCGCGGTCGGCCCCGCCCTGGCCGCCCGCCTCCGGCTGCCCGCCCCCGAGACCCTCGCCGAACTCCCGGCCTTCCCCGGCGACCGCCTCGACCCCGCCCGCGGCGGCGGCGACCTGCTGCTCCAGGTCAGCGCCGAACACCCCTGGACCACCGGCGTCCTGGCCGAGCACCTGCTCACCGCCGCCACCGCCGCGGGCGCCGCCCTCCGCTGGCAGCAGGACGGCTTCCTGCCGCCCACCCCCGACGGCGGGACCCCGCGCAACCTGTTCGGCTTCAAGGACGGCACCGCCAACCCCGACCCCGCCGACCCCGCCCTCTGGCACCAGGACGGCACCGTCCTGGTCTACCGCCGGATCCGGATGGACACCGCCGCCTTCGCGGCCCTCCCCGCCGACGGCCGCGAACTCGCCATGGGCCGCCGGGCCGACACCGGCGCCCCGCTCACCGGCAGCGCCGAGCACGACGACCCCGACATCTACGCCAAGCACCCCGACGGCTCCTACGTCATCCCCGCCGGCGCCCACGTCCGCCTCAGCAGCCCCCGCCTCGACGGCGGCGCCCGGATGCTCCGCCGCGGCTGGTCCTACGACGACGCCCCCGCCGACCGCGGCCTGCTCTTCTGCGCCTTCATGTCCGACCCCGCCCTCTTCACCCGCGTCCAGACCCGCCTCGCCGAACGCGACGCGCTCGCGCCGTTCCTGGCGCACACGGCTTCGGCGGTGGCTTGGGTGCTGCCGGGTGTGAGGGAGGGCGGGGTGTTGGGTGAGGGGCTGTGAGGGGTCCGCTGGCCGTGGGGGCCGGGAGGGGTGGGGGTTCGCCGAACGCGACGCGCTCGCGCCGTTCCTGGCGCACACGGCTTCGGCGATCGCTTGGGTGCTGCCGGGGGCGCCGGAGGGCGGTCAGCGGGGGGACGGACTGTAGGGAGCCGGGGGCGGAGTGCCGGTCGTGGGTGCCGGCCCGGCCCACTGGACGGCCTGCTGCGGGACGTCACCGGCCGGGCGGCCGACACCCGCGTCGACGGCGACAGCCGGTAGCCGGGCGGAAGGGCCGTCCAGACGGTCGTCCGGTTGCCCCACCGGTCTGCCCCGCTGGTCAGCGCCACGCCGGTGTCGCCGAGCCGTCGGGGTCCAGTCCGTCGGGCCAGGTCTGCTGCCGGTAGGCGGTGAGGATGCCTGAGGCGTCACCTGCGTCCAGAGCCGTTCTCGCGAGCCGTTCCGCACCGGTGCGGTCTCCGTCGGCGGCACGGGCCAGTGCGATCTCCGCGAAGACGGAGAAGTTGCCGGAGTCGCTGGCCCGGAGGGCGAGGGACTCGGCACCGACCAGGTCTCCGGCCATGTCCTGGATCAGCGCGAGGCAGGCCAGAGCGTGATCCTCACCCGTGTCGAGCGCCCGTCGGTACAGTTCCTCCGCCCCGGAGCGATCTCCGGCGACGAGACGCAGCCGTGTCAGGCCGGGCAGTGCGCTCGGATCGCCGGCGTTCGCGGCCTGCCGGAAGAGTTCCTCCGCGCGGGCCCAGTTCGCCGAGGCCTCCTGTTGCCGGGCGAGCCGGATCGCCGGCAGCGGGGTGTTCGGGTCCAGGTCGGTCTCGTCCGGAGCGTCCTGTGGCGACAGGTGGTGGGCCCACTGCAGGCGGTGCCTGATCCGGGCAGCGCGTTCGAGGGAGCGGCGGTCCTCGGGGTGGGCCAGGTGGTCGTAGGCGGCGTTCCAGAACGAGGCCGGCGGGCACGAGCCGCGGTACTCAAGCCGACCGTGCTGTTCGAGGAGCCCGGCGAGGCGGTAGAGGGGTCCGGTCGATGACGGGGGAGTGCGGTGTGCCGGTCGGGGGCCCGACGGTCTGCGGAGCGGACGGGGAGTGGCGCGTCGGAGCGGTGCCGATCCGCCGCGGACGGGGCGGGTGAGGTCGGCGAAGGCGGCCTCGGCCCAGTTGTCGTCCAGTCGCTCCCAGTCGGGGTCGCTGAGGTAGTCCACGGCGGCGTCCGTCAGGAACGACTGGGGGAGCAGACCGACTCCCAGGCGGCGTGCGTCCATCGCCGCCCGGAGGAGCGCCCTGGCGGCAGGGCTCGCCTGCTCGTAGTGCCGCGTCAGTTCCAGCCCGCCGGAGAGGTACTGGGCCAGCCGCCCGTGGTCGAGGTTGTGGGCCAGGGCGTCCATCAAGAGCACGTCCCCCGCCGCGGCCTTCGACCGCGCGGCGCGGTGGGCCGCCGCGTCGAAGGAGTCGGGGACGGGGACCAGCCGGTTCCCGAGCAGGTCACGGACCGGAGCACCGGGGTCGTGGCCGCCCGGAAGCGGCTGGGCCGTGCACCGGGCGGCGTACTCGGGCCAGAGCGTCCCGAGGACCAGCACCGGTGCGCGGTCCGCCCGCTCGACCAGGGACCGGAGGGCCACGGCCACTCGTGCCCCGGCCATGGTGAGGGGGAGGCAGCGCTGTGCCTCGTCGAGCCACACCACGGTGCGCGGTGCGATGTTCCCCAGTTCGGGGAGCAAGCTGTCGGCACTGAGCGGTTCGGGAGGCTGCCACAGCCGCCACCCCAGGTCGACCAGTGGTTGGACCGCCTCCCAGCAGGCCCGGGACTTACCGGTCGCCGCGGATCCGACCAGGACCGCCATGCCGCTGGTGCCGTGGGCGGCCTCCCGCACCACGGTGGCGAGGGCCTCGTCGTGGGCGCGTCGGACGTAGCTGGTGAGTGTCCGAGCGGATTTCGCCGAGGCCGGGTGGATGCCGAGCTCGTGCGGACGCCAGGAGCGGATCGGCTTGCCCGGGGTCGTCGGCCGGGGGTCCTCGGCGGCGTCCCGGCCGTTTCGCGGCACCAGGACGTCCGGGTCGTCCGGGGTGCCCCGGTCGACGGTCGCGTCCGGCGCGGCCCGGCCGAGGTGCATCCGGTCCAGCAGGTTCGCGAGCGGCCATTCCGGATGCCGGTGGAGGAAGGAGGCCGACAACCGGATGCTGAACGGCAGGAGGCCCCCGGCGATGACCAGGGCCCTGGCCGTGCTGTGCTCGGCCGCCACCCGCTCCCGGCCGACGAGCGCCGCGAGCAGTTCCACCCCCTCGGAAGGCGTCAAGTGGGGGACCCGCAGTGCCCTGGTGCCCAGCGGTGCGACCTCGGCGGACCGGCCGGTGATCAGGACCGCGCTCCCGGGCGTCCCCGGGATCAGCGGTTCCACCTGCCGCCTGTCCGCGGCGTCGTCCAGCACGATGAGCACGCGTCGGCCGGCCAGGAGCGAGCGGAACATCGCGGTGCGTTGTTCCCGTCCGTCCGGAGGGCGGTCCACCCCGAGTGCGGTCAGGAAGTCGTGCAGGACGGCCGAGGAATCGACCGATCCGCCCTGCAGACGGGCGAAGAGCTGACCGTCGGGGAACTCCGGCCGGAGGGCGTGCGCGGTGCGCAGGGCCAGCGCGGTCTTCCCCGCCCCGGGCGGCCCGGTCAGCGCGGTGACGGCGACGGTGTGCGAAGGGCCGTTCCGCAGACTGTCCAGCAGATCTTGGAAGAGGTGCTCACGACCGATGAAGTCGGCGGTCTCAGGGGGAAGTTGCGCGGGGCGCGGGACCCTGGGCGGGTGCGGCCCGGTGGTGCCGGAGGCCGTTGTCCCGGTCAGCAGCCCGGGGTCGTGGGCGAGGATCCGCTGGTGCAGTTCGCTCAGCCGGGGACCCGGATCGACGCCGAGTTCCGTGCTCAGCAGCCGCCGGGCACGGCGGTAGACGGCCAGGGCTTCGGCAGACCGGCCGGCTCGGTACAGTGCGGTCATCAGCAGTTCGTGCGTGCGTTCCCGCAGGGGCTGTTCGGTGGCCAGCTCCTGGAGTTCCCCGATGCTGTCCGCCCCGCGTCCCAGCGCGATCCGTCCGGCGAACAGGTCCTCAAGCAGGGTGATGCGCTGCTCGGCCAGTTGCGAGGCCAAGTTCTCCGAGAAGAATCCGGGAACGCCTTCCAACGCCCGGGGACCCCGCCAGAGCGCGAGCCCCGCGGCACCCGTCCGGACGGCCCGCTCCAGGTCGCCGTCGGTGGTGGCGCGGGAGGCGTCCGACCGCATCCTGCGGAAGACCCCGATGTCCACCGCCCCTTCGGGCAGGCGGAGGAGATAGCCGTCGCTGACGCTCGCCAGGACGTTGTCGGGCCGTCCGTGGTCCAGGGCCGCACGCAGCCGGGAGACGTAGGTGCGGATGGCCGCGACGGCCTGCGGAGGCTCGGAGGAACCCCACAGGCCGTAGACGAGCTCCGCGACCGGCAGCACTCGTCCCGGGTTCGCGGCCAGCATGGCCAGGACCGCCCGCTGCTGGGGGGAGCCGATGGCCAGCTCGGTGGCACCGCGCCAGGCCCGGACCGGTCCCAGCAGCGATATCCGGAGCTCCTGCGGTCCGGTCGGCCGGCTCGCAGCGGTCGGGTCCTGCTCGGGAAGCACCGCGTCCCTCAGCGCGGTGCCCGGGCCGGCCGTGGCGGGTTCCGGTTCCTGCATCAGCGCCGAGGCGAGTGCCCAGGCGTCGGAGGTGCGTCCGGAGTCCGCGAACGCGCGCGCCAGCTGCTCCCGGAGGCCCGGGTGCTCCGGGTGCTCGGAGACGAGCGCGCGGAGCTCGGGGATGGCGACGGCCCCTGCGCCGAGCAGGAGGTCGGCCTTGATCCGCAGCGCCCGCGCCTCCAGCTGGAGTTCCTCCAGCGCTCGGCGGAAAGCCTCCAGGGGACCGTTCGTCCTGATCCCGGTCAGGGCCGGACCGCACCAGAGCGACAGCGCCTCGTCGAGCCCGTCACGGGCGGGGCCGGGCTGTCCGGCAGCCAGCTTCCGGCGCCCGTCCTCCACGGCGGCGCGGAACCGCACGGCGTCCACCGACGAAGGCGTGATCTCCAGCAGGTAGTGGCCGGAACGGGACCTGAGCGGGGGGGAAC
This sequence comes from Kitasatospora sp. NPDC004272, assembly GCF_053603035.1. Lineage (NCBI taxonomy): Bacteria > Bacillati > Actinomycetota > Actinomycetes > Kitasatosporales > Streptomycetaceae > Kitasatospora > Kitasatospora sp. NPDC004272. The sequence goes on from NZ_JBSGET010000099.1 coordinate 21,088, forward strand.
CGGCGCCGGCCGATCGGAGGGCCGACCGCAGCCGGCTGACGTACGCGTGCAGGGTGCTGCTCGCCGACGGCGGGGGGGAATCGCCCCACAGGCTCGTGACGAGCCGTTGCACGCTCACGGCCTGCCCGGGGGCGGCGAGCAGTTCCGCGAGCAGCGTCCGCACCTTGGCGCTGGCGATGCCGAGGGGCGCGCCGTCGACGGTCAGGGCCACTGGTCCCAGCAGTCGGGCTTCGACCTTCACCACATCTGCTCCAGGGAACCGAGGAGCACCTGCTCGCGCTGGCGCAGCAGTTGCTCGGGAGTGCGCGCGTACTGCTGCTGCCAGTTCCGCACCTCGTCGTCGAGGAGTTCCAGTGCCCTCCGGGGCGCGTCCGACATGAACAGCGCCCGTGACCTCAGCAGGACGATTCCCACGTCGCCGGGATACTCCTGGTGGAGCTGCCGGAGTTCGTCCGCGGCCTCGGCGACCGCCCCCAGCCTCAGCCGCATCCGGGCCGCCCGGGTGCGGACGTCCTGGCGGATGTCGAGCAGGCCCTGCCGGGCCGTCGTGATGTAAGGGGTCGGCCTCAGGTCCGACAGGGGCTGGCCCCGCCAGGAGTGCTGGGCCGCGATGTACGTGAGCAGGGCCTCTTCGTAGCGGCCGCCCTTCTCCAGCTCCCGTCCCCTGGTGGCCATCTGTTCGAAGACCAGGATGTCCACGGCGTGGGTGCCGATGTGGAGCGCGTAGCTGGCCTGCTCGCGCGAGTGCCCCGGGTAGCCGGTCAGGTCGGGTGCGGGGCGGATGGCTGCGGCGTTCTCCTGCAGGCAGCGCCGCAGGTGGTGGACGTGGACCTGGATCGCGTCGATCGCCGTGGCCGGTGCGCCGGTCGGCCACAGGCGCTCGCGGATCAGCGCGACGGGAACCGCCTGCGAGCGGGCGAGGAGGAGGACGGCGAGGAGGGCCCGTCGTTGCGGTGGTCCGATGGGCGTGGTCAGGCCGTTCCGTCGGGCGACCACCGGCCCCAGCAAGCAGAACTGAAAGTCCGTTCCCACCCAGCCAGGCTAACAGTCTGTTCAGCAATCGTTAAGTGCTCCTGCAGCAAAGGCATTTGACGGACGTTTATGAACAGGGGCCATGGTAGGTCCAGACGTCCTGTGACTTGCCCAGTCCCGCGTCGTTGCAGGTGGGGGCCTTCGGGGGTGGTAGCCTGGAGGCCCTTTCCTGTTGGACGCCGACCCAACCCTGTTGCCGCGCAGGTCAGCTGAGTTAGCGTCAGATGACCAGCGGTGTGTGAAAGGGATCTCCCGCCCACCTACCAGGGCACGCGTTCGGGGCCGCCTCGCCGTCCACCGCTGGAGCCGGACTGGGCATTCACCTCGAAGGGACTCTCCCGTGCAAGTACAACCGATCGTCGTCCTGGCGGCCGGGGCCATCGCCCTGGCCTTCTTCCTGCTCGTCGGATTCCTCGTCAGGGTGCTCCGGGACAACCGGCGACAGGTCGCCGTGCTGGTGGTCGTCGCCACCCTGCTCGGCGTCCTGCCCACCATCCTGATCGCGTTCTCCGTGGTCACCACCCCGGTGGGCCCGTCGGGCTGACGCCCGGCCCGTTGACGGGTGGGAGGAGCGAGGAGGAGACGCAGATCCGGCCCCGCCACTTCGGTGGCGGGGCCGGAACCGTTCGGTCAGGCCGCCCGCGAGGGGGCCGGGCCGACCGGAGCGTGGTGGATCGGGCCGCCGGTGGCGGAGAGCGGGAGGCAGGAGCCGCCGCGGGCCTCGGCGACGAGTTGGGCGGCGATGGCGACGGCGGTCTCCTCGGGGGTGCGGGCGCCGAGGTCGAGGCCGATGGGGGAGTGCAGGCGGGCCAGCTCGGCTTCGGTGAGGCCGACTTCGCGCAGGCGGGCGGCGCGCTCGCGGTGGGTGCGGCGGGAGCCCATCGCGCCGACGTAGCCGACCGGCAGCCGCAGGGCGCGCTCCAGCAGCGGGACGTCGAACTTGGCGTCGTGGGTGAGGACGCACAGCACGCTGCGGCCGTCGAGCCTCTCCAGCTGGGTGTCGAGGTAGCGGTGCGGCCAGTCGACGACGAGCTCGTCCGCCTCGGGGAAGCGGCGCGCGGTGGCGAACACCGGCCGGGCGTCGCAGACCGTGACGTGGTAGCCGAGGAACTTGCCGATCCGCACCACCGCGGAGGCGAAGTCGATCGCGCCGAAGACGAGCATCCGCGGCGGCGGCACGTACGCCTCGACGAAGACGGTGACGGTCTGCTCGGCGGAGGGGTCGCAGGGGCGGCCGTCCAGCCCGAGCAGGAGCCGGCCGGTGCGCCCGGCGGAGAGCATCGCGCGGGCCTCGGTGACGGCGGCGCGCTCCAGCCGGAGGGAGGCGAACGAGCCGTGGTGGGCGTCCGCGGTGACGGCGAGGGTGCCGCCGAGCAGGGCGGGCGGGCCGTCGACGATCCGGGCCACCGCGACGGGCGCGCCGGAGGCGGCGTGGGCGACGGCCGCGTCCAGGCCGGGGTCCGCGCCGGGGGTGACCGGCTGGACGAAGACGTCGAGCAGGCCGCCGCAGGTCAGGCCGACGGCGAAGGCGTCCTCGTCGCTGTAGCCGAAGCGCTCCAGCACGGGGGCGCCGCTCTCCAGTGCGGCCCGGCACAGCTCGTACACGGCGCCCTCGACGCAGCCGCCGGAGACCGAGCCGACCGCCTCGCCGTCCGCGTCGACGGCCAGGGCCGCGCCGGGTTCGCGCGGGGCGGAACCCGAGACGCCGACCACGGTGGCCACCGCGTAGGGGCGTCCGGCGGCGTGCCAGGTGTGCAGCTGGGCGGCGATGTCGTGCACGGGAACTCCTCGCAGCGGGCGGTGCCGCCCCGCCGGAGGGTTCGGCGGGGCGGCGGTGGGGGCGGAGGCGTCAGTGGACGCCCAGCCAGGACTTGATCGGGACGATCGCGAAGTACACGACGAACACGCCGGTCAGGATCCACATCAGCGGGCCGGGCTCGCGCCACTTGCCGGTGCCCGCCTTGATGACGGTGTACGAGACGACGCCGGCCGCGACGCCGGCCGTGATGCTGTACGTGAACGGCATGACCACGCAGGTCAGGAACGCGGGGATGGCGACCTCGCGGTCCGACCAGTCGATGTACCGGGCCTGGCTCATCATCATCGAGCCGATCACCACCAGCGCGGCGGAGGCGACCTGCACCGGCACCACCGCGGCGACCGGCGAGAAGAACAGCATCAGCGCGAACACGCCGCCGGTGACGGTGGAGGCCAGGCCGGTGCGGGCGCCGTCGCCGACGCCGGTGGCCGACTCGACGAACACGGTCTGCCCGGACGCGCCGGCCACGCCGCCGATCGCGCCGCCCGCGCCGTCGACGAACAGCGCCTTGGACAGGCCGGGCATCCGGCCCTTGGCGTCGGCGAGCCCGGCCTCGGTGCCGACGCCGATGATGGTGGCCATCGCGTCGAAGAAGCCGGCCAGGACGAGGGTGAACACGGCCACCGAGGCGCTGATCGCGCCCAGCCCGTGCGAGCCGAACGCGCCGAACAGGTCGACGTGCCCGAACAGCCCGAAGTCGGGCGCGGCGACCGGCGATCCGGGCCAGGTCGGCGTCGAGCCGCCCCAGTCCGCCGCGGTCAGCCCGGCCGCCTGGTTCACCACCAGCGCGACCGCGGTGCCGGCCGCGATGCCGATCAGGATCGCGCCCCGGACGCCCCGGGCCAGCAGCACGAAGACGGTCAGCAGGGTGAGTGCGAAGATCAGCACCGGCCAGCCCCGCAGCTCGCCGAACGGGCCGAGCGAGAGCGGGGTGGGGCCGCCGGTGTGCACGAACCCGGCCTTGTAGAAGCCGATGATCGCCACGAACAGGCCGATGCCGATGGTGATGGCGTGCTTGAGCGGCAGCGGGATCCCGTTCATGATCTTCTCGCGCAGCCCGGAGACCACCAGCAGCACGATCAGCAGGCCGTAGAGCACGCACAGGCCCATCGCCTGCGCCCAGGTGGTGTGCGGCACCACCAGCGCGGATATCGCGCCGGAGACGGACAGGCCGGCCGCGACCGCCAGCGGCACGTTGCCGACCACGCCCATCAGGATCGTGGTGACGGCGGCGGCCAGCGCGGTGGCGGTGGTCAGCTGGGCGTGGCCCAGCTTCGCGCCGGTGACGTCCGCGCCGCTCAGGATGATCGGGTTGAGCAGGACGATGTAGGCCATCGCCATGAAGGTGGTGAGACCGCCGCGGATCTCGTTGCCCAGGGTCGAGCCGCGCGCCGAGATCTTGAAGTAGGCGTCGAGGGCGCCGCGCGGGGGTGTTTCCGGTGCGGTGGGCGCCGCTTCTTCGGTGGGGCCGGGCTCCGTGGAGGTCCGGGACATGTCCACTCCCAAGGTTCATAGGGGGTTGGGGTGGGCGAGCCGACCTGAATGCCCGTCAGGTGGGGTAGGCAGGGGGACTGGTTCGACTCACGGGTGGTGGGGGTGGTGCGGCCGCCTCGCCCGGCGTGGCGGGACGGCGGGACCCCGGGGGCGGCGGGGAAGAGCGGGACGCCGCCCCCGGGGAACGTTCAGAGCGTGTCGGTCAGGTGCTCCGGCCGCACCGGGATGCGGGTGAGCGCCTTGCCGGTGGCCTGGCGGATGGCCGCGACGATCGACGGGGTGGCGGAGACGGTGGGCGCCTCGCCGACGCCGCGCAGCCCGTACGGGGCGTGCGGGTCGGGGAGTTCGAGGATCTGCACCGGGATCGGCGGGGTGTCCAGGATGGTGGGGATCAGGTAGTCGGTGAAGGAGGCGTTGCGCACCTTGCCGTCCTTCAGCACGATCTCCTCCATCACCGCGAGGCCCAGCGCCTGGGTGCAGCCGCCCTGGATCTGGCCGACCACCGAGAGCGGGTTGAGCGCCTTGCCGACGTCCTGCACGGCCGTCAGCTCGACCACCTTGACCAGGCCGAGTTCGACGTCCACGTCGACCACGGCGCGGTTGGCGCAGAAGGTGTACTGGACGTGGCCGAAGCCCTGCCCGGTCTCCTTGTCGAACGGGACGGTGGGGCGGTGGTGGTGCTCGCGGGTCTGCTCGACGGCGTCCTCGCCGAGCAGGTCGACGATCGGGATCAGCACCCCGGCCGAGGCGGAGACCACCTTGCCGCCGGCCAGCGACAGGTCGTCCTGCGTCCAGCCGTAGCGGTGCCGCCCGCGCTCCAGCAGCTCGTGCCGGACCGCCTCGGCGGCGAGCTTCACCGCGCCGCCGGTCATGTACGTCTGCCGGGAGGCGGAGGTGGAGCCGGCCGAGCCGACCTCGGTGTTGGCCGGGTGGATGGTGACCTGCTCGACGCCCAGCTCGGTGCGGGCGATCTGGGCGTGCACGGTGACGCCGCCCTGGCCGACCTCGGCCATCGCGGTGTGCACCATGGCGACCGGCTCGCCGCCGATCACCTCCAGCCGGACCCGGGCGGTGGAGTAGTCGTCGAAGCCCTCGGAGAAGCCGACGTTCTTGATGCCCACCGAGTAGCCGACGCCGCGCACGATGCCCTCGCCGTGCGAGGTGTTGGACAGCGCGCCCGGCAGGGTGCGCACGTCCAGGTGCTCCAGGTCGAGCGGCGGCGGCAGCGGCATGTCCTTGACCCGCTGCAGCAGTTCGGCGACCGGCGCGGGCGCGTCGATCTCCTGCCCGGTCGGCATCCGGTCGCCCTGGGTGACGGCGTTCAGCTGCCGCAGCTCGACCGGGTCCATCCCGAGCGCCTCGGCCAGCTTGTCCATCTGCGACTCGTAGCCGAACGCGGCCTGCACCGCGCCGAAGCCGCGCATCGCCCCGCAGGACGGGTTGTTGGAGTACAGCGCGATCGCGTGCATCCGCACGTTCGGGATGACGTACGGGCCGTGGCCGAGCGAGGCGGCGTTGCCGACCACCGCGGGGGAGGCGGAGGCGTAGGCGCCGCCGTCCAGCACGATCCGGCAGTCGGCGAAGACCAGTTTCCCGTCGCGGGTGGCGCCGTGCTCGTAGCGCATCCGCGCCGGGTGGCGGTGCACGTGCCCGAAGAACGACTCGTCCCGGGCGTAGACGATCTTGACGGGCTTGCCGGTGCGCAGCGCCAGCAGGCAGGCGTGGATCTGCATCGACAGGTCCTCGCGGCCGCCGAACGCGCCGCCCACCCCGGCCAACGTCAGCCGGACCTTCTCCAGCGGCAGGTCCAGGACGGGCGCCATCTGCTGGCGGTCCACGTGCAGCCACTGGGTGGCGACGTACAGGTCGACCCCGCCGTCCTCGGCGGGCACCGCCAGGCCGGACTCCGGGCCCAGGAACGCCTGGTCCTGCATGCCGACCTCGTACTCGCCGGACACGACCACGTCCGCCAGCGCCCGCACCTCGTCGGTGACGCCCAGGCCGGAGACCAGCCGCTGTTCGTGGCAGACGTTGCCGTACGCGTGCGACTTGTACTCGTGCGGCTCGTGCACGTAGCCGTGGGTCTCCGGGTCGAGGCACTGCTCCTCGGTGGTGATCGGGGTGAGCACCTCGTACTCGACCTTGATCTTCTTCACCGCGCGGCGGGCCGTCTCCGGGTGGTCGGCGGCGACCAGGGCGATCGCCTCGCCGTGGTAGCGGACCTTGTCGATCGCCAGGGCCGGCTGGTCGGCGATCTCCAGGCCGTAGTACTTCTCGCCGGGGATGTCCTCGTGGGTGAGCACCGCGTACACGCCGGGGACGGCGAGCGCCTCCGAGACGTCGACCGACCGGATGTCGGCGCGCGGGTGCGGGGAGCGCAGCGCGGTGCCCCACAGCATGTCCTCGTGCCACAGGTCGGAGGAGTAGGCGAACTCGCCCTTCACCTTCAGCGTGCCGTCCGGGCGCAGCGGGGAGCCGCCGATGCCGTCCTTGGACGCCTGGTTGATCTTCTGCAGGTTCTTCTGGCCCTGGATCGTGCGCGCGCTCACTTCTCGGCCCCCCGGGCACACGTGCGGGCCGAGGCCAGCCGCACCGCGTCCATGATCTTCTCGTAGCCGGTGCAGCGGCACAGGTTGCCCGACAGCGCCTCGCGGATGTCGGTGTCGGACGGCTGCGGGTCCGCGGCCAGCAGGGCGTCGGTCTGCACCAGCAGGCCGGGGGTGCAGAAGCCGCACTGCACGGCGCCCGCGTCCACGAACGCCTGCTGGACCAGGCCCAGTTCGCCGTCCTCGCCGGCCAGGCCCTCCACGGTGCGCACCTCGCGGCCCTGCACCTGGCCCGCCGCCACCAGGCAGGAGCACACCGGCACCCCGTCCAGGTAGACCGTGCACGAGCCGCACTCGCCCTGCTCGCAGGCGTTCTTGGACCCGGGCAGGCCGACCCGCTCGCGCAGGACGTACAGCAGGGACTCGCCCTCCCACACGTCGTCGGCCTCCACCGGCTTGCCGTTCGCGCTGAACGTGACCCTCATGCCGCGCTCCTGATCTGCTTGCGATAGTCGTTCCAACACCACGTCAGGGTGCGCCGGGCCATCACGGCCAGCGCGTGCCGCCGGTAGTCGGCGGTGCCCCGGACGTCGTCGATCGGCGAGGCCGCGTCCTTCACCAGCTCGCCGAAGCGCCGCACCACCTCCGGGCCCAGCAGCTCGCCGGACTCCCACAGGCCGCGCTCGGCGAGCACCCCCCGCAGGTACTCCTCGGCCGCCACCGCCCGGCGCGGCGTCGGCGCGGCCGAGCCGATGCCGGTGCCGACCGTGCCGTCCTTCGGGTGCAGCGCGAAGCCGAACGCGCAGACCGCGATCACCATCGCGTTGCGGGTGCCGATCTTCGAGAACTGCTGCGGCCCGTCCGCGACCGGGATCCGCACCGCGCGGATCAGCTCGTCCGGCTCCAGGCCGTTGCGCTTCACGCCGACGTAGAAGTCGTCGATCGGGATCAGCCGCGACCCGCGCACCGAGTGCGCCTCCACGAACACGTCCCGGCCCGCCGCCAGCAGCGCCGGGTGCGAGTCGCCGGCCGGCGAGGCCGCGCCCAGGTTGCCGCCGACGCTGCCGCGGTTGCGGATCTGCGGCGAGCCGACCGTGTGCGCGGCCAGCGCCAGGCCGGGCAGCGGCCCCGACAGCTCCTCGATGATCCGGGCGTACGGCACCGCCGCGCCCAGCCGGACGACGGCGCCGTCGTCCGTCCACTCGGTGAGCTCGGTGATGCGGTTCAGGTCGAGGATCGCGGATGGCCGGTGCACGTCGAAGTTCATCTCGACCATGACGTCCGTGCCGCCGGAGATCGGCAGCGCGGTGGGGTGCTCGGCCTTCGCCGCGAGTGCCTCGTCCCAGGTGGCGGGCCGAAGGAACTCCATGCGGGTAACTCCTCAAGTCGGCGCCGACGGACGCGGGCACTGCGCCCTTGCCGGTGGCCGGGGCCGGGGCCCGATCGGTCACCGCGGTGCAGCCCGGCGGCGTGTTGGCAAGTGAACCGCTGTGACGGGGGCCACTGGCAGTCACCGATGGCATGAGGCCCGCCGGTGCCCCGTACCACCGTCCTGTACGTTCCTCTAAGGTGGACGATCCTCCAGCCCGGCTCGTGCACACTGGGCCGTTCCACCCCGCGGTCCCACCCTCACAGACCAAGAAGGGCAGCCCATGCGCGTCCGTGACCTGCTCGCCCCCGGCGCCCCCCGACTGCGGCTGCTCGCCGGGGAGGACGAACTCGACCGGCAGGTCACCGGAGTGATGACCACCGACCTCCAGGACCCCGGCCGCTACCTGCACGGCGGCGAACTCGTCCTCACCGGCATGCTCTGGCGCACCGCCCCCGCCGACTCCGAGCGCTTCGTGCGCACCATCGTCACCGCGGGCGCCGCCGCCCTCGGCGCCGGCGAGGTCGAGGTCGGCCCCGTCCCCGCCGACCTCGCCGAAGCCTGCCGCCGCCACCGCCTGCCGCTGCTCGCCGTCCCCGACGACGTCGCCTTCGGCGCCGTCACCGAGTACGTCGGCCGCCAGGTCTCCGCCGACCGCGCCGCCGACCTCGCCGCCCTGGTCGACCGGCACCGGCTGCTGGTCTCCGCCGCCGGCGCCGGCGGCCTCGACGCCGTCCTCGACCTGCTCGGCGGCGACCTCGACCTCGACTGCTGGGTCCTCACCCCCACCGGGCGCGTCGTCGCCGGACCCGCCGAGCACCTGCCGCCCGCCGACCGCGACCAGCTCGCCCGCGCCCACCTCGCCGCCCAGCGCCAGCGCCGCCGCCCCCCGCACCGGGTCCGCCTGGCCACCGGCCCCTACTCGCTGCTGCCCGCCGCCGCCGACGGCCGGGACGCCGACACCCCGCTCGCCGACTGGATCCTCGCCGTCGCCGGCGACGTCACCGAGTGGACCCCGGGGCGCCAGCGGCTCGCCGAGAACCTGGCCCGGCTGGTCGCCGCCGAGCGCACCCGCCGCGACGAGGGCCGCCGACTGCGCCGCCGGATCGCCGACGAGGTGCTCACCCTGCTCCAGCGCGACGCCGACCCCGCCGAGATCGGCCGCGCCCTCCAGGCGTCCACCACCATGGCCGCCCGCTACGAGGGCTCCACCGAGACCTCCGGGCCCGGCCCGCAGTGGCTCGTCCTGTCCGCCGACGCCACCGGACTGCCCGACGGCGCGCTGCGCCCGATCCTCGAAGAAGCGCTGGCCGGCGCCACCGACCGCGCCCTGGTCGCCGCCCTCGGCCCCACCGGCGCCGTCGTCGTCCTCCCGGCCCTGGACGCCCCCGTCCCCGCCGACGCCGTCCGCGCGCTGCTCGCCCCACTGGAGGCCGGCCTCGGCTCCGAGGGCCGGATCACCGTCGGCGTCTGCGCCCCCGCCGCCGAGTCCGGCGGCCTGCGCGGCGCCCTCGAAGAGGCCCGGCACGCCCGCCGGATCGCCGCCGCCCGGGTCGGCCGGGTCTGCGTCGCCGGCCCCGAGGAGCTCGCCTCGCACGTCCTGCTGCTGGCCGCCGTCCCCGACGAGGTCCGCCGCGCCTTCCGCAGCCGCCTGCTCGACAAGGTCATCGCCTACGACCTCGAACACCAGGCCGACCTGGTCCGCACCCTCGAAGCCTTCCTCCGCTCCGACGGCTCCTGGACCCGCTGCGCCGCCCAACTGCACGTCCACGTCAACACCCTGCGCTACCGCATCGGCCGGATCGAGGAGCTCACCGGCCGCGACCTCTCCCGACTGGAGGACCGGGTCGACTTCTACCTCGCCCTGGAGCTCTCCTGAGCCGCGACGGAACGCGGAACGGGCGGGGGCCCGGGGACCGACCGGTCCCCGGGCCCCCGCCCGTGCGCGCGGCGCCTCAGAAAGTGTGGGGTAATTGATCAACTGCGTGGCGTGATCCAGTGGCTGTGATCTTCGCGGTCGGGTGTCCGCGAAGATCGCCGCCATGTGCGTCT
>NZ_JBSGET010000100.1:0-30901 GCF_053603035.1 Kitasatospora sp. NPDC004272
CACGCCGTGGTCGGTCACCCGGACGGACCGGCGCCGTCCCCCGTTTGACGCGCCCCGGACGGCGGCGTACAGAGAAGAACATGCGCCCGGGTGTCCCGGCGGACCCCAGCGGCCCGCCACCACGCACCGACCCCGGCCCGGCGACGCGCACCGGCCCCCCGCCCGGCGACGCCCGCTCCCGCCGGGACGCCGCCGTCGAGCAACTGCTCGCCGACGGCCTGCTGCGCGCCGTCCGCGCCACCGCCGCCTACGGGGGCGTGCTCTACCTGCACTCCGCCGACCGCCGCTCGCTGGTCGTCGCCGCCGTCGTCGGCATCCCGCTCACCCTGCTCGAACCGTTCCAGCGGATCGCCGTCGCCGCCCCGCTGCCCGTCGCCGACTCCTACCGGGGCGGCCGCACCATCGTGCTCGCCGACGCCGACGACACCATGCGCCGCTACCCCCGCCTCGCCGTCGGACTCCCCTACGCGCACGCCTCCGCCACCACCCCCGTCACCGCGGGCGACCACGACTACGGCGTGATCGCCGTCTTCTGGCCCGCCGACGGCAGCCGCCCGCCCGCCACCACCCGCCGCCAGCTGCGCACCGCCGGCAACCGGCTGGCCACCGGACTGCTCCCGCACGGCGATCCGGTCGGCGGCGAGGAACCGCCCGTCGTGGTGCCGCTGCCGGTGCCCGGCGGCGACGGCGTCCGGGTCGGCTTCTTCGACTGGGACCTCACGACGGGCCGGCTCACCCCCGACGACCGGCTGCGCGAGATCCTCGGCACCGGCCCGTTCGACGGCCGCGGCGCCACCCTGCTGGAACGCCTCGCCCCCGAGGACGTCACCCCGCTGCGCGAAGCCGCCCGCCGCGCCGCCCGGCAGGGCCGCCCCTTCACCCGCCGCGTCCGGCTGCGCGAACCCGGCGGCGGCACCCGGCAGCTCGACCTGCACGGCCGGCCCGTCGCCGACCCGGCCCGGCTGGTCGTCGCGGTGCTCGACGCCACCGCCGCCGCGGCCGCCACCGCCGCCGTCGAACGCCTCCGCGACGGCGTCTTCGCGCTCGACCCCGACGGGCGGGTCGGCTACGTCAACCGCAGCGCCGAGATGCTGCTCCACAGCACCCGCGCCGACCTGCTCGGACGCCGCCCCTGGGACGCGCTGAGCTGGCTCGGCGACCCCGCCTACGAGGACCGCTACCGCTCCGCGATGCTCTCCCAGCAGCCCACCGCGTTCCTCGCCCGCCGCCCGCCCCACCACTGGCTGGCCTTCTCGCTCTACCCCGACGCGCACGGCCTCACCGGCCGGATCGTCCCCGCCGCCCCCAGTGCGGACACCACCCTCCCCGAAGCCCCGCCGCCCACCCCCGCACCCCTCGGCGGCGTCTACCACCTGCTGCAACTCGCCTCCGCGCTCACCGAGGCCGTCACCGTCCGCGAGGTCGCCGAGGCCGTCACCGACCAGATCCTCCCCGGCTTCGGCGGACAGGAACTCGCCCTCTACCTGGCCCGCGCCGGCCGCATGCACCTGGTCACCCAGACCGGCTACCCCGAAGGCTTCCTCGACCCCTTCGAAGGCACCCCGATCCGCGCCCGGCTCCCCGGCACCGAAGTGTTCACCACCGGCGCCCCCGTCTTCTTCGAGACCCCGCGCGAACTCTCCGCCGCCTACCCCGGCATCCCCCGCGACGAGATGGGCGCCTGGGCCTTCCTCCCGCTGATCGCCTCCGGCCACCCCGTCGGCAGCCTCATCCTCGGCTTCGACCGCCCCCGGGTCTTCACCGCCGAGGACCGCTCCGTCCTGACCGCCCTCGGCGGCCTGATCGCCCAGGCCCTCGAACGCGCCCGCCTCTACGACGCCGAGTCCGCCGTCGCCCGCGGCCTCCAGCAGGCCCTCCTCCCGCACCGGCTCCCCGCCGTCCCCGGCCTCGCCACCACCGCCCGCTACCTGCCGGGCACCCGCGGCATGGACATCGGCGGCGACTGGTACGACGTCCTGCCCACCCCCGACGGCGGTGTCGTCCTGATCATCGGCGACGTCGAGGGCCACAGCGTCAAGGCCGCCGCCCTGATGGGCCAACTCCGCAGCGCGGTAAGGGCGTTCGCCAGCGGAGACGAACCCGTCGAGACCGTCGCCCGGCGCACCAACCACCTGCTGCTCGACCTCGACACCGGCCTGCTCGCCTCCTGCTGCCTGCTGCGCCTGCACCCCGCGACCCGCACCCTGCGCGCCGTCCGGGCCGGCCACCCCCCGCCGCTGCTGCGCGAAGCCGACGGCCGCACCACCGTGCTCGACCTCGCCGGCGGACCGCTGCTCGGCATCGACCACGACCTCGACTTCCCCGCCACCGAGACCCGGCTGCCGCCGGGGGCCACCCTCGTCCTCTACACCGACGGCCTGGTCGAATCCGCCACCGCGACGCTCTCCGAGGGCATCGACCGCCTCCGCACGGCCCTCGCCCACGCGCCCACGCTCGAACTGGAGCCGCTCACCGACCTGCTGGTCGGTCAGGCGCGGCACGACGGGTGGCGGGCGGACGACGTGGCGGTGCTGGTGGCCCGGCTGGGGGAGGTGAAGTGAGGGGGCCGGGTCGGGGGTGAGGGGCTGGGGCGGGGACGGGTGGATGGGTGGGCTGGTCGGGCAGGCGCGGCACGACGGGTGGCGGGCGGACGACGTGGCGGTACTGGTGGCACGGCTGGGGGAGTGAGGGGCGGTCGATGACGGGACGGGGGTCAGCGGGGGCGGACGAGGTGGCAGGCATGGGCGAAGACGACGGCTTGGACGCGGTCGCGGAGGGCGAGTTTGTGCAGGACGCGGCCCAGGTGGGACTTTACGGTGGCTTCGGCGAGGTGGAGGGCGGCGGCGATCTCGGCGTTGGAGCGGCCGTGGCCGACCTCGACCAGGACCTCGCGTTCGCGGGCGCTGAGCAGGGCCAGCCGGGCGTGCCGCTCGGCGGTGTCGCGGGTGGGCAGGTGGGGGCGGAAGTCGTCCAGCAGGCGGCGGGTGATCCGCGGGGAGAGGGCGCCCTCGCCCGCCGCCACGTTGCGGACGGCGGCGAGCAGTTCCTCGGGCCGGGTGTTCTTGAGCAGGAAGCCGGCGGCGCCGGCGGCCAGCCCGGCGAAGGCGTACTCGTCCAGGTCGAAGGTGGTGAGCAGGAGGACCCGGCTGCGCGGGGCGAGCCGGACGATCTGCCGGGTGGCCTCGATCCCGTCCGTCCCGGGCATCCGGACGTCCATCAGGACGACGTCGGGGCGCAGCTCCCGGGCCAGCCGCACCGCCTCCGCGCCGTCCGCGGCCTCGCCGACCGGGGCCAGGTCGGGCTGGACCCCCAGGATCGTGGTGAAGGCCATCCGCAGCAGGGCCTCGTCGTCGGCGACCAGCACCCGGACCGTCACGCGGGCACCCCCCGGCGGTAGCCGGTGAGCGGGAGGCGGGCGTGCACTTCCCAGCCGCCGCCGGGCCGCGGTCCGGCCCGCAGGGTGCCCCCGTGGGCGGCCGCGCGCTCGCGCATGCCGGGCAGGCCCCGGCCGGGCGGACGCGGCGGGGCCGGGACGGTCGCGGGGGCGCCGACGGCGGGGCTGTCGTCGGTGACGTGCACGGTGACGGCGGCGGCCGAGCAGTGGACGCGGACCGCGGCGCGGGTGCCGACGGGGGCGTGCTTGAAGGTGTTGGTCAGGGCCTCCTGCACCAGGCGGTGAACGGTCAGCTGGACACCGGCGGGCAGGCGGACGCGGGCGTCGCTGTCGCTGTCGCCGTCGCCGTCGGCGGAGATCTCGACCCGGACCGGCAGCCCGGCGGCGCGCATCCGGTCGGCCAGCGCGGCCAGTTCGGCGAGGCCGGGCAGCGGGTGGTTCGGTGCGGTCGGTGCCGTCAGGTCGTCCGGTGACTCCGGTGAGTCCGGGGCGTCGGGCGCACCGGTGCGCAGCAGGCCGAGTGAGCGCCGCATGTCGGTGAGGGCCTGCCGTCCGGTCTCGGCGGCCCCGCGCAGGGCGGTGGTGGCCTTCTCAGGGGAGCGGTGCTGGGCCTGCAGGGCGGCGTCGGTGAGCGCGACCATCACGGACAGGTGGTGGGTGACGATGTCGTGCACCTCGCGGGCGATCCGGGCCCGCTCCTCGGTGACGGCCAGCCGGGTCCGCTGCTCCTGGCGCTGTGCGGCGAGTACGAGGTGGGCCCGGGCGGTCCGGGCGCGCCGGCCCAGGGTGGCGACGGCGAGCACGGTCGCGCTCAGGGCGACGAAGGGGGCGAGGAACGCGCCCGGCGCGGCCCAGCGCAGGCAGGCCAGCAGGGCCCCGCCCTCCGCGACGGCGCAGGCGGTCAGCGCGGCCCGCCGCCCGGCCTGCCCGGCCACCGCGTACAGGGCCACCAACAGGGCCGCGTCCGCAGGTAGTTGGACGTCGGCCAGCCACTGGAGCAGCGCCGCCGCGGCCACCGCCCCGAACACCGCGCGCGGGGCCCGGCGCCGCCACCGCAGCGGCAGCACCAGGGCGCAGGTGAGGCCCGCGACCACCGGGAGCCGCCCGGCCGGCCAGGTGGCGGCGGCGTGCAGCAGCAGTGCGGGCAGCAGTAGCAGCGGAAGTAGCAACTCCCTTGCGGAATAGGGGAGTCGGAGGAGGTGGTGGCGCGGCGAGTGGGCTGCGTCCGCCTCGGTCATGGCGGGTTCCTGTCGGTCGGTCGGCGGGGCGGCTTCGGCCCGGTGCCGCCACGCTAGGCGGCGGTGGCGGCGGTGCGCATGAGTCCGCCGTCGGAGCGGGGCGGGGCCGGGTACGACCGCAGGAGGAGGGGCGGTACCTTCCCGGGTCGCAGGGCGGGGGCCGGGCGGGCGGGTCCGGGTGCGACCGGGGTGGCGGCGGGGAGGCGACCGGCGGGCGATGCGGCGCGGGGCGGCGCGCTCCGAGGATGGCGGGGTGACCGAGACGATCGCGGGGCCCTCGCTGTCCCCACTGGAGTTCCTCGCCGTACTGGCCGCCGCCGTCCTGGTGGTGGCGCGCTGGCTGCCCCCGGCCGCCCGCTCGCGGACCGCCGTCGGGGCGGCGGCGGTCTTCGCGGCGGCCGCCGCGCTGCTGGGGGTGACGGGGGTGCGCTGGCAGCTGTGGCCGGTGCTGGCGGGCGGCGGCGCCGTGCTGCCGTTCGCGCTGGCCCCGCTGGTCCCGCTGGTGCGGCGGCGGGGATCCGGCCGGGCGGCGCGGCGGGCGCCGTGGTGGCTGGCGCTGCCGGGGGCGGTGGCCTGCCTCGGGCTGGTCGCGGCCGGGCCGGTGGCGGCGTGGGCGTTCCCCGCGCCGGTGTTCCCCGCGCCGTCGGGCCCCTACGCGGTCGGCACCCGGGTGCTGCAGTGGACCGACCCGGACCGGCCCGAGACCTTCACGGCCGACCCGGACGACCGGCGCACCCTCGTCGTCCAGCTCTGGTACCCGGCCCGGGAGAGCCCGGCGGGCACGCCGGGCGCGCCCTACCTGGGGCGCACCGGGGCGGAGGCGCGCACCGTCGCCGGGGCGCTCGCGGCCGGGGCGGGCCTGCCCGGGTTCCTGTTCGACGACGCGGCGCGGGCCCGCGGCCGGGCGGTGGCCGGGGCACCGGTGGCCGACGGGGCGGAGCGGTTCCCGGTGGTGCTGTTCTCGCCCGGATCGGGCGGGGCGCGCACCCAGAACACCGCCTGGGCCCAGGAGTTGGCGAGCCACGGCTACCTGGTGGCGGCCCTGGACCACCCGTACGACAGCGCCGCGGTGGTCCTCGACGACGGCCGCACCGTCCGGTCCGCGACCTCCTCCACCGGGGACCGGGACGCCGACGAGAAGCTCGCGGCCGACTGGACGGCGGTCCGGGCCGCCGACCTGGGCTTCGTGCTGACCCGGCTGGAGGGGCTGGACCACGACGGCGCCGACCCGCTGGCCGGACGCCTGGACACCGGCCGGGTCGCGGCGGCCGGGCACTCGATGGGCGGCGCCGCCGCGCTCCAGGCGGCCCGCCGGGACGCCCGGATCGGCGCCGTGATCGACCTGGACGGCTTCCCGCACGGCCCCGCCGCGCCGGAACTGCACCAGCCGGTGCTGGCGCTCGTCCAGGAGACCACCCCCGACACCGACCCGCGCTACCCGCCCCGGCTCGCCGAGGCGCTGGCGGCCGACACCGCGCCGACCTACCGGCTCACCGTCCCCGGCGCCGCCCACCTCAGCTTCACCGACGCGCCCCTGTACCTGCCGCCGGTGCCCTCGCTGGTCGGCTCGCTGGGCCGCACCGGCGCCCCGCGCCTGGTCGCCGCAGCCACGCTCGCCTTTCTGGACGCCACCCTGCGGCCCGCCCCCGGCGGCGACCCGGCCGGCCCGCTGTCGGCCTACGGCGCCCTCACCGTGCACCGGCCGACCACCGGCTGACCTGCCGTCAGCGGCCCTCGTCCGCCCGTCCGTCCGCCCGTCCGTCCGCCCGTCCGTCCGCCTGGCCGGCTGTTCGTCTCCCGGCTACTGCTCGGCGGGCGGGGCGGCGGGCAGGGCGGCGGCGGCCGCGCGGTGGACCTTGGCGAGGGCGCTCAGCAGGTGGCGGCGCTCCTCGGGGGTCAGGTCGGCGGTGACCCGTTCCTCCAGCAGGCGGCGTTCGGCCTCGACGGGCTGCTGGAGGGCGCGGCCGGCGTCGGTCAGCCGGAGGCGGACCAGGCGCTGGTCGCGTTCGTCGCGGGTGCGGGTGAGCAGGCCGGCGGTGGCCATCCGGGTGGCCATCTTGACGACGGTGGGGGTGGTGACGCCGAGGGCGGCGGCGATCTCGCCGGGGGTGCGGCCGTCCTGCTCCCACAGGGCGGCGAGCAGCAGGTTCTGGCCGAGGTGCAGCCCGTGGCGGCGCATGCCGGCCTCGGCGGCGGCCCGGAGCACCTTGGAGGTCCGGCCGTGCAGGTCCAGGAATTCGGGCATGGCGGGCCTCCGCTCGGTGCCCGGCGGGCACCGCAGGTCGATTGACGGCTAATCAGTTCCCGGCTAACGTTCCCGTCGAGAGATCGATAGACGGCTAATGTCTTCAGGGGGAACGATGATACTGGTCACCGGTGCGACGGGGAACGTCGGCCGCGAACTGGTCCGGGCGCTCGACGGGAAGGGCGCCCGGGTGCGCGTTCTGGTCCGTGACCCGGCCCGGGCCGCCGCGCTGCCCGCCCGGATCGAACGCGCCGTCGGCGACCTGGGCGAACCCGCTACCCTGGCCCCGGCGTTCGAGGGCGTCGAGCGGCTCTTCCTGCTCACCCCCGGCCTCGGCACCGAGCACACCGCCCACGCCGTCGCCGCCGCCCGCGCCGCCGGGGTGCGGCACCTGGTGCACCTCTCCTCCGCCAACGTGCTCGGCGACCCGATGCCCGCGATGGGCCGCTGGCACCACGCCCGCGAGGAGACCGTCCGCGGCGGCGGCGTCCCGTTCACCGTCCTGCGGCCCGGCGGCTTCATGACCAACGCCCTCGAATGGGCCGACACCGTCCGCGCCGGCGGCTACGTCCTCGACCCGGTCGGCCCCGGCCGCCTCGCCCCGATCGACCCCGCCGACATCGCCGACGTCGCCGCCCGCGTCCTCACCGGGGACGGCCACCTCGGCGAGCACTACGCGCTCACCGGCGGCGAGGCGCTCACCGTCGCCGAACAGGTCGCCCTGCTCGCCGCCGCCACCGGCCGCCCGATCGAGGTCCGCCCCACCGCCACCCCCGAGGAGGCCGTCCGGGCCCGCTTCCCGGCCGGCGCCCCCGCCGCCCTCGCCGCGGCGATCACCGAAGCCTTCGCCCTGCTGCGCGCCGACACCACCGGTTTCCGCACCGACACCGTCGCCCGCCTGCTCGGCCGCCCCCCGCGCACCTTCGCCGCCTGGTGCGCCCGCCACGCGGACGCCTTCCGGTAGGCCCGGCGGTGGCAGTGGGCCCCGGCGGCCCCGGCCGCGACCAACGTCGGTGCGCGGCGTCGACTTTCGGGGGCAGCGGGCCGGGCGCGGGGATGGCTAGGGTCGCGGGGTGAGGACGCGGACGTGGTGGGGGCGGCTGTTCCCGGGGCCCTGGCGGTGGTGGACGGCCGTCCGGGAGGTGCTGGGCGGGCTGCTGGTGTGCGCGCTGGCGGCGCTGCTGCAGGCCGGCGACAGCGGCGGCTGGCCGTCGGGGCTGGTGGTGGGGGGCAGTGCGGTGCTGTACGCGCTGCGGCGCGGGCTGCCCGGGCCGGTGCTGGTGGTGGCGGCGGCCGGGATGGGCGGGCCGTCCGGGTTCCTGCCGCTGCTGGTCACCGCCGGGTACTCGGCGGGCCGGCGGCTGAACCGGCCCTGGCGGGCCCCCGCGGTGCTGGCGCTCGGCTTCCCGGCCACCCTCGGCGTCGCCCTGCTGCAGAACCGGCGCGACCACTTCCCGCTGCCCGTCCTGCTCGGCCTGTGCGTCGCCGGGTACCTGCTGGTCGGCGTGCTGCCCGCAGTCATCGGACGCTACCGGGCCCAGCGCGTCGCCCTGCTGGCCAGCCTGCGCGAACGCAACGAGCAACTGCTGCGCGAACGCGTGATGATCGCCCGGCAGGCCCGGCTGCGCGAACGCCACCGGATCGCCCAGGACATGCACGACAGCCTCGGGCACCAACTCGCCCTGATCGCCGTGCACACCGGCGCCCTGGAGGTCGACCGGACCCTGGGCGAGCAGCAGCGCGAGGCCGTCGCCGTGCTGCGCCAGGCCGCCACCGGCGCGATGCGCGAACTGCGCGAGGTGGTCGGCCTGCTGCGCGAGGACACCGCGACCGCGCCCGGCGGCGTCGACGCGATCGAGCGCCTCGCGGCCGCCTCCGGCGCGGCCGGCACCCGGATCGAACTGCGCCACGAGGGCGCCGCCCGCCCGCTGGCCGCCGCCACCGGCCACGCCGCGTACCGGATCGCCCAGGAGGGCCTGACCAACGCGCACAAGCACGCCCCGGGCGCGCCGATCACGCTGACCGTCCGGTACGAGCCGGACGCGCTGGTGGTGGAGGTGGCCAACGGCCCCGGCGGGGACGGCGCGGCGGCGGTCTCCGGCGGGCAGGGCCTGACCGGGCTGCGCGAACGGGCCCGGCTGCTGGGCGGGATGGTGCACAGCGGGCCGCAGCCGGGCGGCGGCTTCCGGCTGGCCGGGATGCTGCCCTACACCCCGGAGGGGGCCCGGGCCGCCGTCCCCGACGACGAGGAACTCGCCCTGCTGTCCGGTGACTTGGAGGAACCCGGCAAGCGCCGCCGTCCCGCGCTGGGCTGCGCGCTCGGCGCGCTCGGCGTGCTCGGGGCGGTGGCCGCGGTCGCCGCGGTCGGCGCCATCGTGTTCGTCAGCTCGCTGCGGGACGCCACCGTGGCGGTGAAGCTGTACGACTCGATCGAGGTCGGCCAGAGCGAGGAGTCCGTCAACGAACGCCTGCCGGTCGGCAGCGACTTCCTGACCGGCGACTTCCACAGGATCGGCCCGCCGGTGCCGGAGGGCGCGCACTGCCGCTGGTTCGCCAGCGACCGCGGCAGCGGGACGGACGGCCAGGACGTGCTGCGGTTCTGCTTCAAGGACGGCCGGCTGGTGGAGAAGCAGCACTTCCGTGGGAAGGTGTAGGACGCACTGGGGACGAAGGGACGCGCGGTGATCCGGGTACTGGTGGCCGACGACGAGCCGTTGATCCGGGCCGGTATCCGGATGATCCTCACCTCGGCGGAGGACATCGAGGTGGTCGGCGAGGCCCCTGACGGGGCGCAGGCGCTCCGGCTGGCCGCCGAACTCGCCGCGGACGTCGTGCTGCTGGACATCCGGATGCCGGTCATGGACGGGCTCAGCGCGCTGGCCGAACTGCCCCGGGCCGCGCCGGGCGCCCGGGCGATCGTGCTCACCACCTTCGGCGAGCGGGAGAACGTGCTGCGGGCGATCACCTCCGGCGGGGCCGGCTTCCTGCTCAAGGACACCGCCCCCGGCGAACTGATCCAGGCCGTCCGGGCCGCCGCCACCGGCCACGCCTTCCTCTCCCCGGCCGCCGCCCGGCACATCGTCGACAGCCTCGCCGACGGCCCGGCGGCCGCGCGCGGCGAACGGGCCAGGCGGCGGCTGGCCGTGCTCACCGCGCGCGAACGCGCCGTGGTCGATCTGCTGGGGGAGGGCCTGTCGAACGCCGACACCGGCGCCCGGCTGCACATGAGCGAGGCGACGGTGAAGACCTACGTCAGCCGGATCCTCGCCAAACTGGACTGCGAGAACCGGGTCCAGGCCGCCCTGCTGGCCCGCGACGCGGAACTCTGACGGTCCGTCAACTCCATTCGGACGGAAGGGCGATGCCCAACTGGGCGGCCCGCTCCGTGTACGCCTTGCGGATCCGCCGCAACGCCTCGGGGCGGAACGGGTCCTGGGCCGGGATGGCCGCCGCGGCGGCCAACGCCTCCTCCATCAGGACGAGTTGCAGATCCGGCCGGAGCAACACCGGGTAGTGGTTGGTCAGTTCGATCGCCGCCAGCGCCAGCCGCGGCAGGTGCGCCGCCGGGTTCTCCCGGGCCAGCAGGCGGTGCGCCCGGTACGCCTGCCACGGGGTGGGCGGCTCGCTGCCGGCCAGCAACACCCGGGCCCGCAGTGCGAGTTCCTGATCCACGCGTGAGGACACATGACTCCCATCGATCTCGTCCAAGGGGGAATGCGGACGAGTCTGCGGCCCACCGGGCGTGCCGGACAAGGGCGGAGGGATGTGCGCTCGCTCCTACCGGAAGCGGCCGTGAACAGGCAGAATGGGGGTCGATACGCTGCCGGGAGGGTCTCAGGCGACGGGCTCGGCGGGTGCTGCGGCGGCAGCTGCGGCCAGTCGGTCGCCGATCGCGTCGACCTCCGCCGACAACTGGGCCC
Source organism: Kitasatospora sp. NPDC004272 (assembly GCF_053603035.1). Taxonomy (NCBI): domain Bacteria; kingdom Bacillati; phylum Actinomycetota; class Actinomycetes; order Kitasatosporales; family Streptomycetaceae; genus Kitasatospora; species Kitasatospora sp. NPDC004272. The sequence continues at coordinate 10,798 of NZ_JBSGET010000100.1, forward strand.
GCAGCGCGGGCAGCAGGGCGAGCGCCGCCCGGGCCGCGTCCGGGTCCGGCTCCGGGTCCCGGTGGGCGGCGGTGACGGCGGCGCGCAGCGGCAGCACGGCCAGCGCGGTCTCCCACGCGGTGCGGTGCACGCCGGTGGCGTAACGGGACGTCAGGTACTCCAGCGGGGCGAGCGCCAGCGCGTCCCGGTCGGCGGGCCCGGCCAGCCGGTGCTCGGGCAGCAGCCAGGCCACCCCGTCCCGCGCGACCAGGTCGAACGCCCGGGACAGGTCCGGGGCCGCCGGGCCGCGCGCCGACTCGGCGGTGGCCGCCGCCAGCAGCCGCTCCAGCATCGCCGCCTCGCGCGGGCCCTCCGGCCGGTCCGGGTGCTCCTGCCCGGCGAGCAGCTGCTCCAGGTGGTAGCGCTGGCCCCAACTGCCCACCGAGCGGTGCATCGCCCCGGCCCGGGTCTCCCGGATCGCGGCCAGCACCAGCGCCCGGGTGGTCAGGTCCCGGCGCACCGCGAACGCCCCGGCCGCCCCGTCCGGGAACAGCCGCCCCAGCGCGGAGCGCACCGCGTCCACCGTCGGCCCGTCGTACCACCGCAGCGTCCAGCGCGGCCCGGTCGACCCGGGCTGCGGCTCGTACTGCGGCTCGAACGGGACGCGGAACAGCACCGACAGCCGGTCGGCGATCCGGCGGGCCTGCGGGCCGCGGAGCGGCTGCGCCGGCGCGGGGGAGAACGACGCGGGGGAGGACGGCGCGGGGGAAGACGGCGGAGCGGACACGGGCGCGGGCGAGGCGGCGCGCTCCGGGGTGCGTTCGGGGGTGCCCATGGCGGGAGACTAGCCAGGCCCGGCCCCGGCGCCGGGCGACGCGCGGGGCGGCTCAGCCGTTCGCCGCAACCCGCGGGCGGCGGCGGTCGGGGCCCGCGGACCCGGGGGGCGGGGCCCGATCGTCCGGTGGGGGACGGGACTTGGGGAGACCGCTCAGCCGGTGGTGGCCACGTGGAGCGGCTCGCGGCGGACGGCGGGAGGGGCGGCGGGAGGGGCGGCGGGTGCGGGGTGCGGGGCGCTCGACCGGTCGGCGGGGGCGGTGAACTCGATCGCCCGCAGCCGGGCGGCGGCCGCGCGCGGGAGCAGCACGGCGGAGGCCACGTCCGGCGGGAGCGGGCCCTCGGCGGTGGCCAGGGCGCGCAGGGCGGCCCAGGCGCGGCGGTGGCGGGCGAAGGCGTACCGGGAGACCCGGCGGCCGCGGCGGCGCTGCCCGTCGGCGGCCTGCGCGGGGCTGGCGTCCAGCAGCAGCAGGTGCAGCCGGCGGCCCTGCCGGGCGGCGGCCCGGGCCAGCGCCCGGCGCACCCACGGCAGGGTGCCGCAGTCGTGCACGACCAGCGGGCCGCCGGCCCGGACCGCCGCGCGCAGCCGCAGGTAGTGGGCGAGCCGGACCAGCGGCCGGTACAGCGCGTACGGGACGCCGGGCAGCGCGCGGGCGAAGGCGGCCCGGGTGTGCTGGGAGTCGATCACCGCGGCCCGGGCGCAGCGCCGCATCAGGGTGCTCTTCCCGCTGCCGGGCAGGCCGGAGACCACCAGCACGTCGCCCGCCGGGTAGGCCAGCCGGGCCGGGGCGGGGCGTCCGGTCAGGTCGTGCCGGTCGTGCGGGCGCAGCAGCGGGTGCACGCGGTCCTCCTCAAAGAGTGTGCCAAGGGGGCGTCATGTGAACGTCATGCCCGGGGGATCCGGTTCCAGGCGTGCGGCGACCCAGCTGTGACGCGGCTGTTTCCGTTCCCGGACACCCTGGGTGAAATCCGGCGGATGATCCGTGGCAGGGTGGGCGGATGCGATTCTCCCCGGGGCAACTCGCCCGGGGCGCAGGGGAACCGTGGGAAAGATGGGGTGGGGGCACGTGGGGCACATGAGGTTCTGCTTCCTGGTCGAGGAGCACTACCGCAACGACGGGATGCCGCTGGCCGTGGTCGAGCACCTGCGGGCCACCGGCCACCGGGTGGACGTGCTGCGGCCCGGTGCCGACCTGCTCGACCTCGCCAAGCTGGTGCGCAGCGGCAAGCACGACGCCTGGGTGCTGAAGACCGTCTCCGGCGGCCCGGGCCTGGGCCTGCTGGAGTCCGCCGCCGCGGCCGGGCTGACCACCGTCAACGACGCCCGGGCGATCCGGCCGGTCCGCGACAAGGCGCGGGCCGCCGTGGTCGCCGCGCTGCACGGCCTGCCGATGCCGCGGACCTGGGCCGCCGCCGACCCGGCCGCGTTCGCCGCGATCGGCGCCCGCCGCTACCCGCTGGTGGTCAAGCCCGCCGACGGCTCCTCGGGGCGCGCCGTCCACCTGGTCGAACGCCCGGAGCAGCTCGCCGGGTTGGCCGCCCCCGCGGACGGCGGGCTGCTGATCGCCCAGCCCTACGTGCCCAACGACGGCTGCGACCTGAAGGTGTACTGCGCGGGCGGCGAGTTCTTCGCCACCCGGCGCACCTCGCCGCTGCACCCGCACCACCCCGCCGTGGAGCGACCCGTCCCGCTGCCGCGCGAGGTCGCCGCGCTGGCCGCGCAGGTCGGCGAGGTCTTCGGCCTCGACCTGTACGGCCTGGACGTGCTGATCGGCCCGGACGGCCCGGTGGTCGTCGACGTCAACGACTTCCCGAGCTTCCGCCAGGTGCCGCGCGCCGTCGAGCGGGTGGCCGACGCGGTGGTCCGGCTCGCCCGCACCGGCTCCTCCTGGCCCACCCCCGGCGCGGGCCCGCTGCTCACCGACGCCGGAGTCGCCGGATGAGCCCGTCGGCACCGCTGCGGATCGCCCTGATCGCCCGCGAACCGGACCACCCGCTGCTCGCCGGGGCGCGCCGACTCCTGGAGTCCGAAGGGCACGTGACGGTCGGCCCCGACGAGCCGGCGGACGTGGTGCTGCTCAAGGCCCGCGACGCGCGGTCGCTGCGCCGGGCCGAGCGGTACCAGGAGACCGGCACCCCCGTGCTCAACTCCGCCGCCGCCACCGCCGATTGCCAGGACCGGGCGCTGATGGAGCGCACCGCCCGGGCGGCCGGCCTGCCGTTCGCACCCACCCTCGCCACCGGCGTCCTGGGCGAACTCCGCTGGGACGGACCGGTGGTGGTCAAGAGCCTGCGCAGCCGCAAGGAGGACCTGGTGGCCCGCGCCGACAACCCCGGCCGGTGGCGCGAACTCGTCGCGCTGTGGCCCGCCGAGCAGGTCCTGCTCCAGCGTCCGGTGGACGGCGACGGCTGGGACCGCAAGGTGTGGGTGGTCGGCGGCGAGGTCTTCGCCGAACAGCGCCGCTCCGAACTCGCCCCGGGCGACCCCGCCCGCCGCCCCTGGGCGCCCGACGAGCGGGAGCGCGCCCTCGCCCTCGCCGCCGGGTCCGCCTTCGGCCTCCAGGTGTACGGCGTCGACCTGCTGTCCGGCCCCGACGGCCCCGTCGCCGTCGACGTCAACGCCTTCCCGGGCGTCCGCCACCAGCCGGGCGCCCCGGCGGCGCTCGCCGCGCTCGTGCTGCGCACCGCCCGCCGCTGAGCCGCGTGCCGTGGGGCCTGCCGCCGCTGGAGCGCGCCCGGCGGAGCGTGCCGCCGTGACCTGCCGGTTCCGGACCTATCGCATTCGCACCCCGTGGGTCCACCCGGCCCCCGGCGTCTGCGAGAATCGGCGACGGAGATCCGGACGAGGAGGAGCGCGGTGCGCGAGGAAGAACCGCGGTCGCGGCTCCCGCAGCTGAGGCTGGACGAGCTGCTGGCCGAGCTGCAGGCCCGGATCGACGTGGCCCGGGGCACCCGGGACCGGGTGCACAGCCTGCTGGAGGCCGTCCTGTCGGTCGGCCGCGAGCTGGAGCTGACCCAGGTGCTGCGCCGGATCGTGGAGGCCGCGGCCGTCCTCGCCGACGCCAAGTACGCGGCGCTCGGCATCATCGGCCCCGACGGCGACACCCTCTCCCAGTTCATCACGGTCGGCCTGAGCGAGGAGGAGATCGCCCGGATCGGCCCCTACCCCACCGGGAAGGGCCTGCTCGGCGAACTCATCCGGCACCCGCACCCGCTGCGGCTGGAGGACCTCAAGCAGCACCCGGCGTCCACCGGCTGCCCCGCCCACCACCCCGAGATGCGGACCTTCCTCGGCCTGCCGGTGCGGGTGCGCGACGAGGTGTTCGGCAACATCTACCTGACCGACAAGCGCGGTGCCGCCGGGTTCGACGACGACGACGAGTCGGTGATCGCCACCCTCGCGGTGGCCGCCGGAGTGGCCATCGACAACGCCCGGCTGTACGAGGAGGCGCAGCGCCGGCAGCGCTGGCTGACCGCCACCGCCGAGATCAACCGCAGCCTGCTGTCCGGCAGTTCGCGCACCCAGGTGGTGGAGCTGATCGCCCAGCGGGCCTGCGACATCTCCGGCGCGAAACTGGCCGACGTGCTCACCGCGCTGCCCGACGGGGCCGGACTGCGGGTCGAGCTGGCGCTCGGCGGGGACGTCAACGGGCGGGTCGGGGTGGAGGTGGCGCTGGAGGGAACCCTCTCCGGCGCGGCCTGCGCGGCGGGCTTCCCGGTGACCTCGCCCGACCTGGCGGACGACCCGCGCTTCCCCGCCCGGGTGTCGCGCTTCGCGGGCACCGGGCCGGCCGTCGCGGTGCCGCTGGGCCGGGCCGAGGGCCACACCGAGGGCGTGCTGCTGCTGGTGCGCGGCAGTGGCGGGGCCGAGTTCACCGAGCGCGAGATCGACCCGCTGCTGGGCTTCGCCGACCAGGCCGCGCTCGCCCTGGAGCTGGCCGAACGGCGGCGCGACGCCGAGCAGTTGGCCGTCCTGGAGGACCGCGACCGGATCGCCCGGGACCTGCACGACCTGGCCATCCAGCGGCTGTTCGCGACCGGCATGACGCTGCAGAGCGCCTCCCGGTTCATCGACCACCCCGGGGCCGCCGACCGGGTCCTGCGGGCCGTCGGCGACCTGGACGAGACCATCAAGATCATCCGCTCGACGATCTTCGGGCTGCGGGTCCGCGAAGCCGGCGCCGGGCAGGGCCTGCGGGCCCGCGCCGTGCACGTGGTCGAGGAGGCGCAGGCCACCCTCGGCTTCGCGCCCCGGCTCAGCATGGAGGGCCTGCTCGACACCGACGTGCCGCCCGCCGTCGCCGACCACCTGGTGGCCGTCCTCGGCGAGGCGCTCAGCAACGCCGCCCGGCACGCGAAGGCCGGCCGGGTCGAGGTCACCCTGCAGGCCACCGGCGGCCAGGTCGCCCTCACCGTCCAGGACGACGGCGTCGGCATCCCCGCCCAGGGCCGCCGCAGCGGCCTGCGCAACATCGAGGAGCGCGCCCACGCCCTCGGCGGCGCCCTCACCGTCACCGCCCCGCCCGCCGGCGGCACCGTCCTCAACTGGACGGCCCCGCTGGGGCACTGAGGCGGCACCCGGCGGGGGACCGCACCCGGCGGGGGACCGCACCCGGCGGGGGACCGCACCCGGAGCAGTGACGGGACGGGGGCGGGAAGGGACGGGACGGGACGGGGGCGGGCGCCGGGGGAAGCCCCGCCCCGGCCGGTCCGGCGATCCGGCAGTTCGGGGCGGGGCGGTCCGGGGCGGTTCGGGGCGGTCCGGGGTGGGGCAGCCCAGTGCGGGTCAGCCCAGTGCGGCCGCCTTGCGGAGCAGGACGGCGCGTTCGCGGGCGTTGCGGCACAGCCGGGCGGCGAGTTCGAGCTCGGTGCGGGCCTCGGCGGTGCGGCCCAGGCGGGTCAGCAACTCGCCGCGGACGCCCGGCAGCAGGTGCGAGCCCGGCAGGCGGTCGGCGGCCAGCAGCTCGTCCACGAGGGCCAGCGCCTCGGCCGGGCCGCTCGCCATCGCGACCGCCACCGCCCGGTTCAGCTCGACCACCGGGGACGGCGCCACCCGCCCCAGCGCCTCGTACAGCAGCACGATCCGCTCCCAGTCGGTCTCCGCCACCGACGGCGCCACCGCGTGGCAGGCCGCGATCGCCGCCTGCAGCCCGTACGGGCCCAGGCCGCGCCCGGCGGTGGTGGCCCGGCCCAGGGCGGCCAGGCCGCGGCGGAGCGCCGAGCGGTCCCAGCGGGTGCGGTCCTGGTCCTCCAGCAGCACCGCCTCGCCGTCCGGGCCGGTGCGGGCCGGGAACCGGGCCGCGGTCAGCTCGAACAGGGCCAGCAGGCCGTGCGGTTCGGGTTCGCCGGGCAGCAGCGCGGTCAGCGTCCGGGCCAGCCGGAGCGCCTCGTGGGCCAGGTCCGGGCGCAGCAGGTCGTCCCCGCCGGTCGCCGTCGAGCCCTCGGTGAACACCACGTACAGCACGCTCAGCACCGCGCCCAGCCGGGCCCGGCGCTCCTCGGCGGGCGGCAGGGCGAAGGGGACGCGGGCCGCGGCGATGGTCTTCTTGGCCCGGGTGATCCGGGCCTGCACGGTCGGCACCGGCACCAGGAAGGCGCGGGCGATCTCCTCGCTGGACAGGCCGCTCACCACGCGCAGCGTCAGCGCCACCCGGGCCTCCGGGGAGAGCACAGGGTGGCAGGCGGTGAACACCAGCGCCAGCACGTCGTCGTCGATCCGGTCCGGGTCCCAGGGCGGTTCGTCCGGGGCGGCCTCGGTCACCTCGGCGGCGAGCAGGCCGTAGCGCTCGTCCAGCGCCGTGCGGCGGCGGAAGGCGTCGATCGCCCGCCGCCGCGCGGCGGTCAGCAGCCAGCCCACCGGGTTCGCGGGCGCGCCGTCGCGGGACCAGGCCACCAGCGCCTCGGTCAGCGCCTCCTGGGCGACGTCCTCGGCCAGGGCGAAGTCGCCGGTCCAGCGGGCCAGCGCACCGACGATCCGGGCGGACTCGATCCGCCAGACCGCGGCGACGGCCCGCCGGGCCGGCTCGGTGACCGCCCCCGCGTCCGGCGGGCCGCCGTCGTCGGTCGCGGGCATCAGAGCTGACCGGTCCGCTCGCGCCACGCCCGCTCCAGCGCGATCCACTCGTTGTCCTGCGGGAACTCGTCGATCGACGGGACGCGGCGCACCTCGCACTTGGCGCCCGGCAGCGCCGGGAGCCGCTTCGCCCACTCGACGGCCTCCTCCTTCGAGGCCACGTCGATCAGGTAGAAGCCGCCGAACAGCTCCTTGGTCTCCCCGTACGGGCCGTCGGTGACCACCGGCGCCTCGCCGTCGTAGTCCACCACCACGCCCTGGGCGGGGTCGTCCAGGCCCTCGGCCGCGATCAGCACGCCCGCCCGGATCATCTCCTGGTTGACCCGGCCCGTCGTCTCCAGCATCTCCTCGAAGGGCGTCTCGAACATCTTCGCCAGCGTCTCGTCCGTCGCCCGCATGATCAGCATGTACTTCGCCATCGTCCTGCTCCTCGCTCCCGGGATCCGCTTCCGGACCCTCTTCTATCCCAAGGTCGAACGGCGCGGGGGCGGATCGACACCGGCGGCCGGGAATTTCCCGGATCTTCCCGGTGGGTGGACCGACCTGGGGATTCGGTAGGCTCCAGGCTTCCGGACTGATGATCATTCCGGTGGACGGGGAGGTGCCGGATGGCGGGGCGGATCGCCGGGTGGGGAGCGGGCGCGGCGCTCGCGGTGCTGGCCGCGACCGGCTGCGGCCCCCTGGTGGGGGACGACATGGGGGTGAAGGGCACCTGCTCGGGGAGCGCGGAGCGGCTGGACGTCCTGAAGGGGCTGGCCGTCGGCAAGTCCGCGCCGGCCGGGGCGACCCCCGTGAACTGGGAGTACGAACTCAGCCACACCAGCAAGGAGATCGAGGCCGGGTGCGTGGGCGACTCCGTCACCCCGTGGCTCCGGGTCGGCCGGCTCTACCGCCACCCCGGCCCGCCCACCGAGGTGGTGGACTTCTACCGCGAGGCCGCCGCCGCCGACGGCTGGCAGCTCGGCGAGGACACCACGGACACCACGGCCGGCGACCCCCACGGCTACCTGTGCTTCTCCCGGAAGGTCGACGGCCGCCCCACCCTGCTGACGGTCGCCCTCCGACCCGAGGGCACCCTCGGCCCCGACGTCTACCAGGTGACCGTCCACCACAGCACCTACGACCCCGAGACCCACTGCGGCTAGGCGTACTGCCCACAGAGCTTGGTGGCGGGGCGGCCGGAACCCCAACACCGTTGGGCGGCAACGGTTTTCGAACAACCCCCGGTGTCGATACGCTGATTCGGCACCCACCCGCCGGGCGTGAGCCGCGCACGAGCACGGGGGCGGGGCGACGGGAGCGATCGGGGAGGCGGGCACCCATGGTCCTGGGCAGGCGGAAGCGACGGGAAGCGGACGACGCACGGGCGAAGTTCATCGCCAACCGGGAGCGGGTCCGCGCGTGGACCGGGCGGTGGGAGTGCCCCGAGGCGGACTGGCCGGCCTTCGAAGAGGTCCCGGGCCCGTGGGTGGTGCTGCCGAGCGAACGCGACCGGTGGCTGGACCTCCACGCCCCCTCCCTGGAGCGCTACCACTGGCTCCTCGAAGCCACGCCCAGGGCCAACGGCCTCGACGAGCTGTGGGCGTTCTGGGAGTTCCGCGCGGGCCACGAGTTCGAGCGACTGACCATCCGCTTCGGGACCGTCCACGACCCCGCGTACCTGGCCGAGCGACTGGCCCTCGCCGTCGAGGCGGCGGCCTTCGAAGGGTGGCAGGACGGCGACGCGCAGAGCGTCCACGACTGGCTGCTCGACGGGATCGGCGGCGTCCTCGGCCCCGGCCGCATGGTGCGGGGAAAGCACCGGGTGGGCTTCGTCCTGCTGGAGATGCTCTGCGCGGTGGCCAGCAGCACCGACGTCACCACCGAACTCCGCGTCTCGCTCACGACCACGTCCCTGGAGGGCAGGCCGTTGAAGCCGGACGGCCGGGACTAGGCGGTCGAGGACCGGACAAGGGCGGACACCGACCGGGTGCGGACTCACTGGGCGGGCGCCGCCCTGCCGGCCGTCGGCGCGGTGCCGGGGGTCAGGGGCCGGGCCGCTCCTCCTGGTGCAGGTCGAGGGCGGTCAGCAGGTGGATCGCGGCGTCCGCCCAGCGGGCGGGCACCGGGTCGGCGGCCAGCGCGTCCAGCAGGGCCGCCCCGGTGCGCAGGCCGGTGCGGCGCAGGTGGGCGGCGGCCGGGGCGAGGTGGTGCGGCAGGGCGGTGTCCAGGCCGGTGCGGGCGAGTTCGGCCAGCGCGGTCCGGGCCGCGGTCAGCGCCTCGGTCAGCGGGTCGCCGCCGGTGGGCGGCAGGGCGGTGAACGGGTGCGGGTCGCCCTCGGCCGCCAGGTCCGGGTGGACCAGCCCGGCGGCGGTGCGCACCGCCAGCGGGTCGAGCGCCGGACGGCCCGCCGCCTGCCGCAGCAGGCCGCTGACGTGCGTCACCGTGCCGGACTCCAGGGCGGCGGCCAGCGCGTCGATCCGGCCCGGGCAGAGCACGTCGTGCTCGGCGGCGACCAGCACCGCCGTCCCCGCACCGTCCCGCAGCACCGCCTCCAGGCGCTGCCGGGCCGGGTCGTAGCCCAGCGGGCCGACCTCCGCGACGGCCAGCACGTGCGCGTTCTCCGCCTCCACCCGGGGCCGCACCAGCCGGGGCGGGCGCCCGCCCAGCGCGCGCAGCCGGGCCGCCGCGTCGTGCAGCAGCACCGGCGCGGGCAGTGAGGCCCAGGCGTCGCCGAGCGGGGTGATGCTGGTGGAGGCGGTCCGGCCGCGCTCCACCGTGACGGTCCGCCCGGCGCTGCGCGAGAGCGACTCGCTGACCAGATTCGCCCCCGCCAGCGCCCGCACCGAGTGCCCCAGCAGCCGCCGGGCGGCCAGTTCGGCACCGGTCGCCCCCCGGCCCTCCGGCAGCGCCCACTGCTTGCGCAGCACCAGGACGATCCCGGCGTCCGGCTGGGCGAGGTAGACCTCGGTGCTCCGCTCCTGCTCGCCCCGGCCGGAGACCCGGCAGCCCAGCGCGACCAGCCGGGTGCGGCGCAGCTGCGTGACGGCGCTCTCGCCGGTGCCCAGCGCCAACGGCCGGTCCGCGGCCCGCCCCCGGGCCAGCAGCTCGGCCAGCAGCTCGGCGACCCGGTCCGGGTCGTAGCGGGTGTCCCGGTCCGCGTACGCCTGGGCCTGGTCCCGCAGCTCGGCCGCCGCGGCGGCCGGCCAGTGCGCCGAGGCGGACGTCAACCCGGCCTCGACGCGGGCTAGTTGCGCCAGCAGTACCGGGCCGCTGCGGGCGGTGCCGGTGCGCAGCAGCTCCTCGGCGAGGGTGGTCACCGCCGCCATCGGGTCCGGTTCGGCGGTCGGTTCGGCGGTCGGTTCGGCGGCCCGTCCGGCGGTCGGTTCGGCGGTGCTCTTCGCGGTGCCGGTCCTCGCGGTGCCGGTCGGCTCGCCGCCCATGGTGCGGGTCGCCCCGGACGGGGTGCCGTCCTGTTCGGCCGCCCGGAAGGCCCAGGCCGCCAGGGTCACCATCTCGCCGTGCCGGGCCGAAGTCGCGCCGCTCAGCGCGAAGTTCAGGCTGTGCGGGACGGGGAAGCGGACGGTGCAGCTCGGCAGCTCCACCGAGGGGGCCGGATGCTCGGCGTCCATCCGCTGCACCGCCGCCCGCACCCCGCGCTGCCAGGCCCGGCGGGCCGCCGTCAGGGCCGGGCGGCCGAACGCGGCCAGCAGCGCCGCATCGTCGAACTCGGCCGGAGACCAAGGGAGTTGCTCCGCCTCGGGGATGCCCGCAGCCGTCCCGTCCGGGAGCGGCGGGGGCGCGGACCCGGCCCGGTCCGCTGTCTGCGTCTGCGTCTGCGTCTGCGCCGAGGCCGGTGCCTGCGTCTGTGCCTGGGACCGGGCCGCAGCCTGGTAGGCGAGGACCAGCCCCACCAGGTGACGGCACACCCCCGGCGCCGGGCAGCTGCACGTCCCCGCCTCCAGCGGGACCCCGGCGGGCAGCGCCGTCCGGCTGCCGTCCGGGAACGACGCCGACACCTCGCCGTCCGCGCCGAGCGCCACCGACGCCCCGGCACCCGACTCCAGTTCGCGGGTCGCCCGCTTCACCAGGCCGCGGTTGGCCAGCGCCGCCAGCGTGTCGGCGTCCAGCGCCAGCAGGTCGGACCGGGGCGCGCTCACCGGCCCACCTTCTCCGCCACGAAGGCCGCCAGCTCACCCGGCGTCATCGCGCCCACGTGTGCGCCCAACCCGACCAGCCGGGACGCCAGTTCACGGTCGTACACCGGATTCGCCTCCTCGTCCAGCGCCGCCAGCCCGAGCACCGTGCTGCCCTGCTCGACCAGCTTGCGCACCCCGTGCAACAGGCGGCCGGTGTCGCCGCCCTCGTAGAAGTCCGTCACCAGTACCACGATGCTGCGCCGCGGGTTGTCCAGCAGCCCGGCCCCGTAGTCCACCGCCCGGGCGATGTCGGTGCCGCCACCGAGCTGCACCCGCATCAGCAGCTCCACCGGGTCCGCGACGTCCTCGGTCAGGTCCACCACCGAGGTGTCGAACGCCACCAGGTGGGTGCGCAGCCCCGGCAGGTTCCACAGGCAGGCCGCCGTCACCGCCGAATGGATCACCGAACCGACCATCGAGCCCGACTGGTCGACCAGCAGCACCAGTTGCCAGCGCTCCAGGCTGCGCCGGGTCCGCGAGTGGAAGTACGGCCGCTCGATCAGCAGCCGCCGCCGCTCCGGCTGGTAGTGCGCCAGGTTCGCCCGCACGGTGGAACGGAAGTCGAAGTTCCGGGCCAGCGGGACCAGGCTGCGGCCCGGCGCCCGCGCACCGGTGAACGCCCGGCGCACCTCGGGGCGCAGCCTGGCCAGCAGGTCGCGCACCACCGTCTCGACCAACTTGCGGGCCAGCGAGAGGAGTTCGGGGTTCATCAGGTGCTTGGTGCGCAGCACGGCGCGCAGCAGCGCCGGACTCGGCTCCACCCGGGACAGCACCTCCGGATCGGTGACGATCTCGTCGATCCCGTAGCGCTCCACCGCGTCCCGCTCCAGCCGCTCCACGGTCTCCTTCGGGAACAGCCGGTGCACGTCCTCCAGCCAGTCCACCGGCGTCACCCGGGACGCCTCGCTGCCGCCACCGCGCGAACTGCCGCGCGAACTGCCGCGCGAACCGCCACCGCCCGTCCGGCGCACCCCGCGCCGGTTCGCCTCCGGGTCGCGCCCGTACAGCCACTCCAGTGCGGCGTCCTGCTCGGCGGCGAGCTGCCCGAGGCCACCGGTGCAGCGCTCGGCGGCCGCGCCGAGGATCAGCCGCCAGCGCTCCAGGCCCTCGTCGGGCAGGGCGGCGGTCGCGGGGAGCCGGGTGGCGGGTGCGGCCGGGGCCGTGTCCGGTGCGGGGGGCGCGGTGACCGGTGCGGGGGCGGGTGCGTCCGGTGCGGGGGCCGGGGCCAGGCCGTAGGCGGACAGCAGGTCGGTGACGGCGAGTTCCAGACCGGCGGCGCGGGCCAACAGGGCCGGGTCTGCGCTGGTGCGCAGCAGGCCGCGGGCCGAACCGGTGCGGCCGCGGCGGGCCAGCAGGCGCTGGGCGATCCGCTCGCGCTCGCGCGGCGGGAAGTAGCCGAACGCCTGGCGCAGCGCGGGCAGGCCGTGCAGGAAGTCGGCGGCGGGCAGACGAGTGACGATCCCGTCCAGCACGTCGAACAGCGACGCGTCACCGGCCGGATCCAGGGCCGGGCCGGTCAGCTGCTCGCGGGCCAGCACGAACAGCCCGGACAGCCAGTCGCCCAGCCGCTCCGGCTCACCGGCCAGCGCCCGCGCCTGCCGGGCCGCGCTCTCGGCGGCATGGGCGTTCTCGGTGTCCCCGGCGCCGCCGGTGCTCTCGGCCCGCCCGGTGCCTTTGGCGCCGCCGGTGTCCCTGGTGCCTTCGGCGTCCCCGGCCCGTCCGGTGCCTTCGGTGTCTCCGGCCCGCCCGGTGCCCTTGGCGTCGCCGGTGCCCCCGGGTTTCCCGGTGTCCTCGCGGCCCTCGGCGTCTTCGGTACTCGCGGTCCTCCCGGCGCCGCCGGTCGTGGCCGAGGCCGTCGCGTCCGCCGACAGCGACCAGCCCAGGCCGAGGGCGGCGCCGCGCAGGTCCGGGGGCGCGGCCGGGTCGGCGGAGATCCGGGCCGCGGTGGCCAGGGCGGCGGGGCGCGGCAGGGTGAGGACGGGGGCGGCGTGGCGCAGGGCGTCGCGGGCGGCGGTCGCGGCGCGCAGCCGGGCGTGGTCGACGCCGCTCCCGCCGTGCAGGCCCTCGGCCAGCCACAGGACGCGCCGCAGGGCCGCGTCGACCAGGTGGGCCAGCCGGGGGTCGGCCGCGACGCCGTACACCCGGTCGTGCCGCCACAGGTCCAGGGTGGTGGCCAACACCTGTCCCACCGCGCCGAGTTCGGGGACCCGGCCGACCCGTTCGGTGAGCGTGTCGAGGAGTTCGCCGGTCAGCGCGCCGATTCCGCACAGCACGGCGTCGAACAGCAGCCCGGCCAGCGCGGCCGGGTCGGTGCCCGCGTCCCGGGCCCGCTCGGACAGCGCCACGGCCGCCGCGTCGGACAGCCGCGCCCCGTACGCGCCGGCCTCGATCAGTGCGGCGTCGCGCCGGTGCTGCCAGCCGTTCGGGGACGGCTCCCAGAGTTCGCCGAACACCGCGTCGCCGCCGTCGGTCGGCCCGCTCGCCCGGACGTGCCCGGGCACGTCCAGCACCCGCAGCCGGTGCAGGAAGCGGCTGCGCCGCAGCCCTTCCGGGGTGGTCAGGTCGGCCTTCGCCGGGGAGCCCGATTCGACGCCGCACAGCTCCTGTTCGGCCGCCACGTCGTGCACCAGCGGCGGTGCGGGGGTGTTCGGGTGCAGCCGGCCGAGCCGGTCGCCGGTGCCGGCCTCGACCAGCACCCGCACCAGCGGGTCGGTGCCCGCCGCCGGCCGCCCGCGCCGCTGCCAGGGCAGCGGCTGCTCCAGCGCCTCGCCGACCAGCCCCGAGACCAGGCCGTCCAGCACGTCGGCGCGCGAGCGCGTCCGGTGCCCGCGCATCGCCGCCAGGCCGTCGGCCAGGGTGCGGGCCGCGATCAGGTCGGCCGTCGACACCCGCACCTTCGCCGCCCGCAGCCGCCGCACCACCTCCTCGGTCAGGCCGTCCGCCGCGCCCTGCGGGCCGCGCTCCCACAGCAGTTGGTAGTAGCCGGGGGAGGGCATGCCGGACTGGTAGCCGCCGAACGCGTCCAACTGCCGGAAGGAGTACGGCACCAGGTGACTCCCACCGACCGCGCCCGCCGGCGGACTCGGCACCTCGGGCCAGTCGGGCCCGGCCGCCCCGGACGCCGCCAACTCCCGCAGCGCGGGCGTGTGGAAGCCGCCGGTGACCACCAGCACCGGCCCGTCGTCCCGTGCCAGCGCGGCCCGCACCCAGCGCGCCATGTACGCCTCGCGGGCCGCGTCGCCCTCGGCGGCGGCCGCGTCGCCGCGCACCAACTCGAAATAGGCGTCCAGCCGTTCGGCCAGGCCCGCCGGGTCCGGGAGCTCGACCAGGCCGTCCCACAGGGTGTCCGGCGAGTCCGTCCCGAACGCCGCGCACAGCCGCTCGGTGGCCTGTGCGTACCGGGCCTCCGCGTCCGCGAACCGGTTGGCCAGCGGGCGCGCCCGGTCGGTGAACGCCGGGTGCCAGGCCGGGAGGTCGACGAAACGCACCTGTGCGCCCGCCGCCCGCCCCTCGGTCAGCGCCACCCACTCCGGCGAGTACGCGCACAGCGGCGCCCAGGAGGTCGCCGTCCGCTCCTCGTCCCGGTAGTGGCTGAACACCGCGACCGGCAGCTGGTGGCCCAGCAGCAGTTCGTCCAGTCGCGGGTTCAGGTCCGCCGGGCCCTCGATCAGCACGTGCGCGGGCCGCAACTCCCCGACGGTGCGCGCCACCAGGGCCGCGCAGGCCGGCGAGTGGTGCCGCACGCCCAGGAACACCGCCTCCGGGCGCGCCGTGGTCCGGGCCATCAGTCGGCCAACAGGTGCCGGGCGTCGTACAGTTCGCGCCAGCGGCCGCCCTTGCGGCGGTCCACCTGCTGCTCCAGGAAACGGCGTAGCCGGGCCAGGTCGTCCGGGTTGTCCTTGGCCGCCGTACCGGCCAGGCAGGTCACCAAGTCCGCGGCGCTGCCCGGCTCCTGGCGCAGGAACCAGCCGCGCACCCCCACCGCGTGCGCCACCGACACCGCCTCCGCGGTGCTCAGCACCGCCGAGGACGCGCCCTTGCCGCCGTCCGGCGCGCGCAGCTCGCGGAAGGTCGCCACCAGCACCTCCAACAGGTCCCGGTCCGGGGCCGTCCCGACGCCCGAACGGCGCAGCAGCGCCGCCGACTCGGCCTCCACCAGGGCGACTTCGGTGTCGAAGTCGGCGATCGGGAACACCGTCTCGAAGTTGAACCGGCGCTTGAGCGCGGCGCTCATCTCGTTGACGCCCCGGTCCCGGGTGTTCGCGGTGGCGATCACGTTGAACCCCGGGGCGGCGAAGACCATGCCGTCCGGGCCGTCCAACTCCGGTACCGCCAGGACCCGTTCGGAGAGCAGCGAGAGCAGGCAGTCCTGCACCTCCAGCGGGCAGCGGGTGATCTCCTCGAACCGGACCACCCGGCCCCGCGCCATGCCCTTCAGTATCGGCGCGGGCACCAGCGAACGCGTCGACGGGCCCTCCGAGACCAGCAGCGCGTAGTTCCAGCCGTACTTGATCTGGTCCTCGGTGGTGGCCGCCCCGCCCTGCACCGTCAGCGTGGACGTGCCGCTCACCGCCGCCGCGATCAACTCCGACAGCAGCGACTTCGCCGTCCCCGGCTCACCCACCAGCATCAGCCCGCGGTCGGTCGCCAGCGTCACCAGCGCCCGCTCCACCAGCGCCGCGTTCCCCACGAACTTCCGGCTGATCCCGGCCCGTTCGTCCCCCACCACGAAACTCCGCGCCGCCCGCAGGCTCAACTCCCACCCGGGCGGCCGCGGGTCCCCGTCCCGCTCGCGCAGCACCGCCAACTCCTCCGCGAAGCGCACCTCCGCGGGCGGACGCTGCATGTCGGGACGGTCGGCGGTCGAAACGGGCATCGTACGGATCCTCGGGGCAGACGGGCAGACGGGCAGACGAGCGGACGGACGGGCGGACGGACGGGCGAGCAGGCGACGGCTACGGGGGTGATCCTCTCAAGCCCCCGCGCCCCACCGGCGCCCGGGCACCCGCCCGCGGACGGGCCGTTTGCCGCACAACCGACCGTAGTCGCCGGCACCGACAGCGCCGCCGGCGGGCGGGACGGGCACCACGACCGGGTGCCCCGCGACGGCCGGTGGCATGTCATGGTCGGGCAACAGTGTGCGAACCGTGCCGTCCGGGGCGGCTAGTTTGGGCGGATGAGCCTATCGATCGACGAGGTGGCCGCCGCCGGTGCGGCCTGGGTGTGGAGGCCGGAGGACGCCGAGGCCGTCACGGACCCGCAGTACACGATCCTGCGGCTGCCCGCGTACTACCCCTTCCGCCTCTCGGTGGTCTCCTTCGCCCCGGCCGGCCCGCTGGCCGGGGCGGTGGACGCCGTGCTGGCCCGGGCCCGGACGCTCGGGCAGCCGGTGCTGGACTGGCAGGTGCTGCTCGGCGACCCGGCCGGGCTGGAGGCCGAACTGGTGGCCCGCGGCGGGCGGCTCAAGATCGGTCTGGAGATCCTGGCCGCCGACCTGTCCGGGGGTGCGCCCGAACTGCGGCCGCCGGAGGCGGACGTGCGGCTGAGCTGGGCCACCGACCCCGCGACGGCGCGCGACGCGGCGGTCGTCGAGGTGACCGGCTTCGGCGGCGAACTCCCGCCCCCCGCACGGATCGAGAGGGCGGCGGCCCGGGGCGCGGCGGACGTCCCGGCGGGCCGCGGCGGCAGGCTGGTCGCCCACCTGGACGGCGAACCCGTCGGGACGGGCGGCGTGCAACTGGTCGACGGCGTCGCCCGGTTCACCGGCGGCGTGGTCGTCCCGGCCCACCGGGGCCGCGGCGTGTACCGGGCACTGCTGGCGGCCCGGCTCTCCTACGCGGTGGCCCACGGCGCGCGGATGGCCCTGGTCAAGGGCAACCCGACGACGTCCGGGCCGATCCTGCAGCGGGCCGGGTTCACCGTCCACGGCCAGGAGCCGGTCTACGTGGTGACGTTGTCCTGAGCGGCGGCCGCGGCGGGGCTCCACTCCGGGAGGTTGTGGGTGAGGGCGGTGCTCAGCGGCGTGAGCTTCTGCACCAGGGTGTTGAAGTCCCCGCTGTGGCCGTCGGACCACTGGCCCATGCAGACCATCATCTCGTGGCCGACGCCGGCGATGCTCTGCACCAGGCCGCTGTCGGCCGGGAGTCGGCGCAGGCCGGAATCGGCGGGCGGGAGCTGGCCGGGGATCCGGTAGTCGCCGG
Organism: Kitasatospora sp. NPDC004272; assembly: GCF_053603035.1. Lineage (NCBI taxonomy): Bacteria > Bacillati > Actinomycetota > Actinomycetes > Kitasatosporales > Streptomycetaceae > Kitasatospora > Kitasatospora sp. NPDC004272. The sequence goes on from NZ_JBSGET010000100.1 coordinate 28,062, forward strand.
TGCCGGCGGCGGCGCCCAGCTTCATCCCCAGGTCCATGGCGTCGTGCTGGTCCTTCATGGTGAACAGCACCAGGTTGTACTGGTTGCCGTCGGCGTCCTTGTACAGCGCCAGGTCGACGCCGAGGCAGCCTTCGCCCTGGGCGATCAGTCCGGCGACCGTCGGCGGCACCGTTTCGGCGCCGGTGCAGACCGGGTTCGTGCTCTTCGCCACCAGGGTGTACCCCTCCACCTGCGCGGGGAAGACCGACAGCGGCGCCGCCCCGGTCGGCTCGCCGGACAGCACCGACCCGGCCCGGGCGGAGGGTGCCGACGCGGACGGCGACGCCTCGGCCGACGCGGACGGCGAGCCGGCGGCGGACGGAGGCGCCGTCGCGGGCGAGGACGCGGCGGCTGCGGCCGGGGCGGACGGTGCCGGCGCTGCGGCCGGTGCCAAGCGGTCGGAGGTGAGCGCGTACGCCCCCGCTCCCGCTACGACCAGCAGGGTGACGGCCAGCGGGACCAGCACCCGGCCGCGCGAGCGGCGGCCCTGCGGCGGGGTCTGTTGCTGTTGCTGCTGCGCCCGTTCGGCGGCGGCAGGCTCGTGCCGCGCGTTGTTCTTCTCGAACTCCCTGACGAACTCGTCCCACAGTTCGTCACCGGATCCATCCGTTTTCACAAGACCCGAACAGTAGTGATCTCCGGCGCACTTGGGAAGCGCCGTGTACGTTCCTGCTGTCGAGGGTGCGGACGAGCGGAACGGGGAACGCGTGCTGATCGCGATGGCGGGCCTGCCCGGGGCGGGGAAGAGCACGGTCGCCGAGGCGCTGGGGCGGCGGCTGGCCGCGCCGGTGGTGTCGGTGGACCCGATCGAGGCGGCGATGCGCCGGGCGGGCGTGGCACCCGGCCAGCCCACCGGGCTGGCCGCGTACGTGGTCGCCGAGGCGGTGGCGGACGGGGTGCTGGCGCTCGGGCAGAACGTGATCGTGGACGCCGTCAACGCGGTGGAGGCGGCCCGCGGGCAGTGGCGGGCGCTGGCGGCCCGGCGCCGGGTGCCGGTGGTGTTCCTGGAGGTGGTGTGCACGGACCGCGCGGTGCACCGCGGACGGTTGGCCGCCCGCCGGCGGGGCATCGCGGGCTTCCCCGAGCCGGAGTGGGCGGCCGTGGAGCGGCTCCGGGCGGAGTTCGAGCCCTGGCCCGGGGAAGGGGCGGAGGGCTCCCGCCGCCCGGAGCGGCTGGTGCTGGACAGCCTGGACGAGGTGGAGTTGAACGTGTCGACGGCGCTCGGCTTCCTGGGCGCCGTCTCCTGACCGGCCGACTCAGCCGGAGACGGTCAACTCCTCCAGTTCGGCCAGGAGTTCGGAGACGGCGACGGCGGGCAGGTCGCCCAGGCGCTGGGGCCGGGCGGCGGGGGAGGACGGGCGCGGGCCCGCGCTGAGGCCCAACCACGCCTCGCGCAGGTGCTGTTCGGGCTGGGCGGTGCGGTTGCGGAAGTCGAGGCCCGGGGAGAGGACCAGGTTCAGGTAGCGGCCGCCGGGCAGCGGTCCGGCCAGCGCGCTGCCGCTGCTCCGCCAGCCCCGGCGGAGCAGGGCGAGCAGGGCCTCGGCGGGCACGTCGCGTCTCTCGAACCGGTGCAGGCGGTCCCCGGCGGCCTCCTGCGGGGTCAACACCAGCACGGGACGGCCGAGTTGCGGGAACGGCTGGAGGATCTCGTAGTCGGCGAACAGCTCGGACCAGGCACCCAGGGCGTCCCCGAGGTGCAGCGGATGGGCGAGCCGGACCACCGCGTCCGGGGCGAGCGGGAACGGCCGGTCGTCGAGGTCGGCGAAGGTGCGGTCCTCGGCGATCCGGAAGGGGACGCCGTCGGCGGTCCACAGCAGGCGGCGCACCGGGTGCCACAGCAGCGGGTGCGTCAGGAACAGCGTTCGGAACTCCTCGGCGCCCCACGTCCGTTCGGTGACCATCGCGCGCTCCAGATGGGCGAGCAGACCGGCCGCCAGGGCCCGGACGTCCTTCTTCAGCGCGGCGTACCGCCGACGGGCCGCCGCTGCCAGCGCCGGTTCGTCCTCCGCACCCGGGGCGGGCAGCGCGGCCCGGCGCCGGCCCGCGCCGTCCAGCAGGTACGGCTGCAGCTGCTCGTCGAAGTGGACGGTGAACTCCCGTGCGCCGTAGTCGAGTCGGGCCGTGCCGTCGGCGTCCAGGCCCAGCCCGGGGACCCGGCGGTCGGCCAGCTGGTCGGCGGTGAGGCCCAGCGCGTCGGCGAGTTCGGCGGCCTGCTCCCCGGCGCGCTCCCGCACCGTCTTGGAGGCGGCCGTCCGGACGAGCCCGCTCAGCTGCCGCAGCGCCGCGTCGGTGCCGATCGCGGCCAGCGCGTCCACGGCCTGGGCCGCGCCCCGGCCCGACCAGTCGGCCAGCGCCCGGGCCAGCCGGGCGGCGGTGCCGTCGTCGCCGAACCAGCCCAGCGCGGTGAGCGCCCACCGGGTGTCGGAGGGCGCGCCCTGCCGCCGCCACTCCTCGAACACCCCCTCGCAGAACTCCGCCAGCGACTCGGGCGTGCACACCGCGGCGACCTGCGCCAGCCCCGGGTACGCCCCGTCCGACCCGTCCGGCCCGCCCAGCGACAGCATGGTCAGCACGTGCTCCGCGGCCTGCTCCGGCAGCGCCGGACCAGAGGCCAGCAGCAGCTGCGGCAGCGTGCCGGCCTCCCCCGACAGCCGGTTGTACGGGATCCGGGCGGGCAGCGCGGCCACCAGCGGATCGGTGTCCAGCAGGTCCGCGACGGCCCCCGCCGCCCCCGGCCCGTACCGCCCGTCCGCGGCCGCCGTCAGCGCCCCGGCCCCGGCCCCGGCCGCGACCAGCCGCAG
>NZ_JBSGET010000101.1:0-30651 GCF_053603035.1 Kitasatospora sp. NPDC004272
GTCGGCCACCGGCCGGGCCGCGGGCGCCGCCGACTGGGCCGGCCGGGCCCCGCCGTCCTCGGCCAGCACCCCCACCGGGGCGGCCTTCCCCGCCGCGGCGAACCCCCAGTCCAGCAGGGCCGCCGCCTCGTCGTACACCTTCGGGCTGCTCTCCGGGTGCATCACCGTCACCAGCAGCGTCCGCCCGTCGCGCTCGGCGGCGCCCGTGTAGGTGGCGCCCGCGTTGGTGGTGTAGCCGTTCTTCACCCCGATCAGCCCCGGGTACTTGCCCAGCAGCCGGTCGGTGTTGGCGATCCCGAAACTGCCGCGCTGCCCGGTCTTCTTGTCCACCGCGCCCGGGAACTGCGCCCAGCGGGTCGAGCAGTACGCCCGGAAGTCCGGGTCGCGCAGGCCCGCCCGGGCGAACAGGGTCAGGTCGTACGCCGAGGTGACCTGGCCGTCCATGTCGTAGCCGTCCGGACTGACCACGTGGGTGTCCCGGGCCTGCAACTGGTCCGCCCGGGCCTGCATGTCCGCGACCGTCTTGGCGACGCCGCCGTTCATGTTCGCCAGCACGTGCACCGCGTCGTTGCCGGAGGACAGGAACACCCCGCGCCACAGGTCCTCGACCTTGTAGTCCAGGTCCTCCTTGATGCCCACCAGGCTGCTGCCCGCCCCCATCCCCTGCAGCTCCGCCCAGGTCACCCGGTGCACGTCGGACGCTTTGAAGCGGGGCAGCACGGTGTCCGCGAACAGCATCTTCAGGGTCGAGGCGGGCGGCAGCTTCGCGTGCGCGTTGAACGCCGCCAGCACCTGCCCGCTGCCCGCGTCCGCGACCACCCAGGACTTGCCGGTCAAGCCCTTCGGCAGCGCCGGGGCCCCCGGGTCCACCTGCACCCCCTCCGCACCCAGCCGCTGCCCGCCCACCACCTCGGGCGGCGGCGCGTCCTCCGCGACGGCCGCCGCCGACGGCAGGGCGGACGCCAGCAGCAGGACGGCAGCGGACGACCCCTGGAGAATCCGGCGGATTATCAGCATTCCGGGAAAATAACCCGCCCCCCGGCCCCCGCCCGGGCACGCCACCGGGCACGGCCCCGAACGAGTACCGCCCGCTGCTCCGATCGGCGGGCCCCGCATACTGGACGGGCACCCCGTCTGCCGCGAAGGACCCCGCCATGAAGCTCAGCCGTCCGGTCTCCTGGTTCCTCACCGCCTTCGGCGTCTGGTCGGTCTTCATCTGGACCACCTTCGTCAAGAACCTGTGGAAGGACTCCGGCGGCCAGGCCTTCGTGAACGGCGACCACTCCCAGCCGACCGCCTTCTTCTGGGTGCACCTGCTGCTCGCCGTCACCTCCCTGCTGCTCGGCCTCGCCATCGGCTGGATCGGCGTCCGCGGCCTGCGCGCCCTGCGCGCCGCGGCGGCGCCCGCCGGGGGTGCCGCCGCCGAGTAGCGCCACCGGCCCCGACCGGCGGGAGCCCCCGGGCGCGTCTGGCCCGCCGCCGGTGGCGGCGGGCCACTGACGGGTGCATATGCATGCCCTCTTCAAGTGGCCGAATACTGCTGCTAGCCTGCCCCGCACGAACTGCTGGGAGGGCTTCGGCGTGAGCACCAGTACCACCCTCGGGGAGGCCCGCCCGGAGTGGGCGCGGCGGCAGGAACGGGAACGCCGGCACCGGCGGGCCAAGTCGCGAATGCGGCTGCCGTTCGCGGTGGCGGTCGCCTGCTGGGCGCCGCTGCTGCTGTGGTGGGCGGCGGTGTACCCGGCGTTCACCGGGGCCGCGCCGGACGGGTCGGCGCCGCTGTACGCGGCGGCCGTGCGGGCCGTCCACGCCGGGCCCGCGACCCTGCTGCAGACGGCCGCCGCGGCCTTCGCCCTCGGCTACCTGGTGGCCGCGCTGGCCCGGTTCGGGGTGCGCGGACGCTACAGCGGGCCGGTCGCGCTCGCGCTGGCCGCGCTGCCGCCGACCGCGAGCCTGGTGGTCTCGGCCACCCCGGAGGCGGTCCGCACCGTCGCCGCGCTGCTGCTGACCGGAGCCGGACTGCGACTGCTCGTCCGGCGGGCCGAGGGCACCCTGGAGCAGGGCGGCCCGGCCCAACGGCTGGATCTCGCCGTCCTGACCGCCGCCGTCTGCGCCTGCGCACTGACCGGCACCCGGGGCGCCGCCACCGCGCTGATCGCCGCCGCCGTGCTGCTGCTCTTCCTGCCCGGCGCCCGGGTGCGCCTCGCGCTGCTGACCGTGCTCGCGCTGGCGGTGCCGATCGCGCTCGGCCTGCTCGGCCACCCCGCCACCCCCGCCGGCGACCTGCACACCCTGCGGGCCGCCGACCTGGCACTGGCCCAGCACCGGGCCGCCACCGGGCAGAGCCCCGCGCTGACCGCCGTCGCCCCGCCGCGGGAGTGGGCCGCGGCGGGCGCCGACTGCTCCGCCACCGCCGCCCTCACCGACGGCTGGAACGCCCCCGCCGCCCGCCGCGCCGAAGCCGAACTCGCGTCCGCCTGGCGGCAGTTGCTCCGCGACCACCCGGACCGGGTGCTGGACGCCCGACTCTGCCGGAGCCGGATCGCCTGGGGCGTGTGGGCGGGCGGCGGCGGCCCGCACGCCGCCACCGCGGTCCCCGGCCCGGCGGCCGGCTCCCGCGGCCTGTGGCACCCGCTGCACGCCGCCGCGACCTGGAGCCGCACCCTGCTGCGCGCCCCGCAGCTCGACTGGCTGCTGTGGCGCGGCGCCCTGTGGGCCTACCTGGGCCTGGCCGCCGCCGTGCTGCACGCCTGGCGGCACCGGCTGCGCGCCCTCGTCCCGGTGGCGGGCGCGGCCGTCCTCGGCACCCAGTTGGCACTCACCGCCTCCGCCGCCGACCAGGACTACCGCAGCATGGCCGCCGCCCTGTTCCTGGGCCCGCTGCTGCTCACCCTGGCCACCGTCCGCGTCCGCCGCGCCGACTGAACGCCGGAGCGCCCGAACGCCGGAGCGCCCGAACGCCGAAGGGCCCGCCCGGAGTTCCGGACGGGCCCCTCGAACGGGTCGGACTAGAAGCGACGCGTGACGAGCGCGCGCTTCACCTCCTGGATCGCCTTGGTGACCTCGATGCCGCGCGGGCAGGCCTCCGAGCAGTTGAAGGTGGTGCGGCAGCGCCACACGCCCTCACGGTCGTTGAGGATCTCCAGGCGCTGCTCGCCGCCCTCGTCGCGCGAGTCGAAGATGAAGCGGTGCGCGTTGACGATCGCCGCCGGGCCGAAGTACTGGCCGTCGTTCCAGAACACCGGGCACGAGGAGGTGCACGCGGCGCACAGGATGCACTTGGTGGTGTCGTCGAAGCGCTCGCGGTCGGCCTGCGTCTGCAGGCGCTCGCGGGTCGGCTCGTTCCCGTTGGTGATCAGGAACGGCATGACGTCCTTGTACGCCTGGAAGAACGGGTCCATGTCCACGATCAGGTCCTTGAGGACCGCGAGGCCCTTGATGGCCTCGATCGTGATCGGCTTCTCCGGGTTGACGTCCTTGATCAGGGTCTTGCACGCCAGCCGGTTGCGCCCGTTGATCCGCATGGCGTCCGAACCGCAGATGCCGTGCGCGCAGGAGCGGCGGTACGTGAGCGTGCCGTCCTGCTCCCACTTGATCTTGTTGAGCGCGTCCAGGACGCGCTCCTTCGGGTCCATCAGGAGCTGGTAGTCCACCCACACCGGGTCCGGGTGCTCCTCCGGGTTGAACCGGCGGATCCGGAAGGTGACGCTGATCAGCTCGCTGCTGCCCGCCTCGACCGCGTCCAGCGCGGCCGAGTGCGTCTCGACGGTCGGAGTGGACATCAGTACTTACGCTCCATCGGCTGGTAGCGGGTCTGCACGACCGGCTTGTAGTCGAGGCGGATCGAGGTGGAACCGTCCTCGGCCACCTCGCGGTACGCCATGGTGTGCTGCATGAACTTCACGTCGTCGCGGGTCGGGAAGTCCTCGCGGTAGTGACCGCCGCGGGACTCCTCGCGGGCCAGCGCCGAGACGACCAGGACCTCGGCCAGGTCGAGCAGGTTGCCCAGCTCGACGGCCTCCAGCAGGTCGGTGTTGTAGCGCGAGCCCTTGTCCGCGATCGAGACGTTCTTGAAGCGCTCCTTGAGCGCCGCCACGTCCTCGACCGCCTGCTGCAGGGTCTTGCCGGTGCGGTAGACGGACACGTTGGCGTCCATCGACTCCTGCAGCTCCTGGCGGATCTTCGCGACCGACTCGGTGCCGGTGGCGTTCCGCAGGCCCTCCACCAGCGCCTCGACCAGCGCGCCCGGGTCCTCCGGCAGCGGCACGAAGTCGTGCTTGTCCGAGTACTCCGCGGCGGCGATGCCCGCCCGGCGGCCGAACACGTTGATGTCCAGCAGCGAGTTGGTGCCCAGCCGGTTGGCGCCGTGCACCGACACGCACGCGACCTCGCCCGCGGCGTACAGGCCCGGGACGACGTCGGTGTTGTTGCGCAGGACCTCACCCTCGACGTTGGTCGGGATGCCGCCCATCGCGTAGTGCGCGGTGGGCTGGATCGGGATCGGGTCCGTGTAGGGCTCGATGCCGAGGTAGGTGCGCGCGAACTCGGTGATGTCCGGCAGCTTGGCGTCCAGCTGCTCCGGCGGCAGGTGGGTCAGGTCCAGGTAGACGTGGTCGCCGTCGGGGCCGCAGCCGCGGCCGGCCCGGATCTCCGAGTAGATCGCGCGGGAGCACACGTCACGGGACGCGAGGTCCTTCATGACGGGGGCGTAGCGCTCCATGAAGCGCTCGCCGTCCTTGTTGCGCAGGATGCCGCCCTCGCCGCGGGCGCCCTCGGTGAGCAGGATGCCCATCCGCCAGATGCCCGTCGGGTGGAACTGGAAGAACTCCATGTCCTCCAGCGGCAGGCCCCGGCGCAGCGCCACGGCCTGGCCGTCACCGGTCAGGGTGTGCGCGTTCGAGGTGACCTTGAACATCTTGCCGGTGCCGCCGGAGGCGAACACCACGGCCTTGGCCTGGAAGACGTGGATCTCGCCGGTGGCGAGCTCGTAGGCCACCACGCCGGCGGTCCTGCCCTCGTTGATCAGCAGGTCGAGGACGTAGAACTCGTTGAAGAACTCGACGCCGTGCTTGACGCAGTTCTGGAACAGCGTCTGCAGGATCATGTGGCCGGTGCGGTCCGCGGCGTAGCAGGACCGGCGGACCGGGGCCTCGCCGTGGTTGCGGGAGTGGCCGCCGAAGCGGCGCTGGTCGATCCGGCCCTGGTCGGTGCGGGAGAAGGGGAGACCCATCTTCTCCAGGTCGAGGACCGCGTCGATGGCCTCCTTGCACATGATCTCGGCGGCGTCCTGGTCGACCAGGTAGTCACCGCCCTTGACCGTGTCGAAGGTGTGCCACTCCCAGTTGTCCTCCTCGACGTTGGCGAGGGCGGCGCACATGCCGCCCTGCGCCGCGCCGGTGTGGGACCGGGTCGGGTAGAGCTTGGTCAGCACCGCGGTGCGGCTGCGCTGCGTCGACTCGATGGCCGCGCGCATGCCGGCGCCGCCGGCGCCGACGATGACGGTGTCGTACTGGTGAATCTGCATGGGGGTCAGTCGCCTCTGGTGGCTCGTCAGATGTTCGGGTCGAAGGTGAAGATCACCAGGGTGCCGAGGACGACCGTGAAGACGGTCGCGACGCCCAGGAGACCCTTGAGCCACAGACGAGTGGCGTCCTTCTCCGCGTAGTCGTTGATGACGGTGCGCATGCCGTTGGAGCCGTGCAGCATTGCCAGCCACAGCATCAGCAGGTCCCAGACCTGCCAGAACGGGGACGCCCAGCGGCCCGCCACGAAGGCGAAGCTGACCCGGGAGACACCGCCGTCCAGCATCAGGTTGATCAGCAGGTGGCCCAGGACCAGCACCACCAGGACGACACCCGACAGGCGCATGAACAGCCAGGCGAGCATCTCGAAGTTGGTGCGGGTGCGGCGCGGGGTCTTCCTGGTGCGGGCCCGGGCGGGCTCCACCACGAAGGCGTCGGCGGGGTTGCCGGTGCCCAGGCCCTTGCCGGTGTGGGCGTGGACCGAGGGGACCACCAGGTCGTTGGTGTCAGTGGACACGCGGATCAGCCCCCGAACCAGGTGCGAAGGGTGTGCTCAAGGACGGGGTAGAAGGAGCCGGCCATCAGGACGACCCAGACGCCGACGACGGTCCACAGCATCTGCTTCTGGTACTTCGGGCCCTTGGCCCAGAAGTCCACCGCCACGACCCGCAGGCCGTTCAGCGCGTGGAACAGGATGGCGGCCACCAGGCCGTACTCCATCAGGTTCACCAGCGGGATCTTGTACGTGGCGATCACCGAGTCGTACGCCTCGGGCGACACCCGCACCAGGGCGGTGTCAAGGACATGTGCGAACAGGAAGAAGAAGATCAGGACGCCGGTGACTCGGTGAGCCACCCAACTCCACATGCCTTCCCGGCCGCGGTACAGCGTTCCAGCCGGCACGGAAAACCCTCCGGAAGCGGTTCGGGGGCTCGGCCGGCTTCGGTGTCGGTCAGCCCGGCCGGATACGGTCCACCGGCCGCGAGCATCCTATCGACGCACCGTCGACAACCGCCGTCGGGGGCCCCTGGTGTGATCAATCAGGCACGCACGGCCTAATCGGGACGGGAACCATCACTCTGCGTCATCACCCGACCGCGCTAAGGTGCGCACCCCGTCACCGCCGCCCAGCAGAGAGACCCGCCGTGCGACACCTGCTCGCCCTCGCCGCCCTCGCCCTCGCCGCCGGCTGCGCGACCGCCCCGCCCGCCCCGTCCGCGGACCGGGCCGCCCCCTCGCCCGCCGCCGGCCCGGAGCCCGAGTACGACGCGGCCGCGGTGCGCGCGCTCGGCGTCACCGAGGCCGAACTCGCCCCCGGCTGGCACGTCACGCTCATGCAGCCCGGCCAGAACGACATCTCCAGCCCCCCGGAGACCGCCGACATCCCCGCCTGCCAGCCCGTCCTGGACGCGCTCACCCCCTCCAAGGGCGCGGCCGGACCGCTCGCCGAGACCGACCTCGACATCGCCCGCGAGGGCGACAACCCGGCCTCCCTCTACACCGCGATCCTGGCCTTCCGGCCCGGCCGGGCCGCCGCCGTCCACGCCGGACTCGACCGGGTCCTCGGCCACTGCCGGGCGTTCACCTCCAGCGCCGGCCGCCACCTGCTCACCCGGCTCGACACGCCCACCCCGGAAGGAGCGGACGCCGCCACCGCCTTCACCCTCACGAATGAAACCGACGGCACCACCATCGCCCAGCGCGCCCTGGTCACCCGCACCGGCGACGTCCTCGCGGTCTTCACCACCCTCGACGCGACGGGCCGCCCGGCCCCGGAACCGGACGCGGGCGTGGTGAAGGCGCAACTCGCCAAGCTCGGGAAGGGGAGCTACTAGGGGGGAAACCAGGGGCTCGGGGAACGGCGAGCCCGGGTCTGCTGACGGTTCACTGCCGGAGCGCGCATCGGCTTCCGGTTCGGTTGAAGACACGCAGCAGCCTCAACCTCCGATGGGATCCGACCGTCAGCAGCACGGACTCGCCGTTCCCCGAGCCCCTGAACGCTTCAGCTCTTGACGGCGACCAGGTGTTCGAGGCGGCTGAGCGCGATGCGGCGCAACTCCTCGGCGGAGATGAGCCGTTCCTCGTCGGGGTCGTTGGCGAGGCGGGTGCGGATGGAGGTGAGGACGGCGTCCAGCATCTCCTCGGGGTCGACGCCGTCGAGGCAGACCACGAAGACGTGGCCGAAGCGGGCCTCGTAGGCGGCGTGGGCGGCGCGCAGCGCGGTGTGCGCGGCCTGGCTGCCGGGGGCGCGCATGCCGAGCAGGGGCTGGGGCATCCAGCTCTCGTCGGCGAGGGCCTCCGCGAGGTCCGCCGGGCGCAGGTCGTAGCTGGCCTCGCTGGCGGCGGCGAGCAGGGACTCTATGTCGGGGTAGGGGCGGTGGGCGGTGAGGCGCAGGGCCCACCGGTGGCTGCCGCAGCAGGCGAGCAGCGCTTCCTCCACCGCGCCGGAGTCGGCTTCGTTGAACCGGTGGAGTCCCAGCAGGGACGGCTCCGTCCGCACGTCGAGACGCTGCGGCGGGATGTCGCTGGTCAGCGGATCCTCCTCGTGAGGGCGGGAAGGCGGAATGCTCCAGAGACGGGGGTGAGGGGGCCGGGAAAGGCCGGGGTGCGGCAATGCCGCCGCACGGGCTGACACAGCTCGGCGGGGCAGCGCCTCCACGGTAGTTGAGGGCTCATCAGTTGGGGAGGCGGCGGGCCGATTTCACTCGATCGAGCTATCAAGTTGTGACCCGCCGCGCTTCCCGTTCACGCGGAGCCGGTCAACTGACCCGGTGCACCTTGTGGTTGGCGGCCTGGGCGCGGGGCCGCACCACCAGCAGGTCGACGTTCACGTGCGACGGCCGGGTGACCGCCCAGGAGACGGTGTCGGCGATGTCCTCCGAGGTCAGCGGCTCGGCGACGCCCGTGTAGACCGCGTCGGCCTTGTCCTGGTCGCCGCGGAAGCGGGTCAGCGCGAAGCCCTCGGACTTCACCATGCCGGGGGCGATCTCGATCACCCGGATCGGTTCGGCCACCAGTTCGAGCCGGAGCGTCTGGGCCACCGAGTGGACGGCGTGCTTGGCCGCCACGTACCCGCCGCCGCCCTCGTACGCGGCCAGCGCCGCCGTCGAGGACATGATCAGCACGGTGCCGTCACCGGTGGCGCGCAGCGCGGGCAGCAGCGCCTGGGTGAGGTGCAGCACGCCGATCACGTTGACCTCGTACATGGTGCGCCAGTCCGCCGGGTCGCCCTGCTCGACGCTCTCCGCGCCCAGCGCGCCGCCGGCGTTGTTGACCAGGACGTCGACCCGGCCGACCTCGGCGGCGAAGGCGTCCACCGCGGCCCGGTCGGTGACGTCCAGGGTGTACGAGCGGCCGCCGAGCTCCTTCGCCAGCGCCTCGATCCGCTCGGTGCGGCGGGCGGTCAGCACCACCTCGAAGCCGTCCGCGGCCAGTCGGCGGGCGGTGGCCGCCCCGATGCCGCTGCTGGCGCCGGTGACCACGGCCACCTTCTGTTCGGTCATGTTCGTGCACTCCTCGGGTGTTCGACAGGTGCACCGATCATCCCAAGGGGCGGCCCCCGGGTGTTGTGAGCAAGGTCCCAGCCGTGGCATCTGTCTGCTCCCGACCGGGCGCGACTACATTGCGTATCCAGCCGACCTGTTAATCGGCGCTAACCCTCACCCTCTTCCCCGCGGAGGACACCCATGGCAGCCGAGCCCCGTCGCACCGAGTCGGGCCTGCCGATCGCGCCGGTGTACGGCCCCGAGAGCCGGGCCGGCTCCGACGCCGCGGCCCGGCTCGGCGAGCCCGGGCAGTACCCGTTCACCCGCGGCGTGTACCCGACCATGTACACCGGCAAGCCGTGGACGATGCGCCAGTACGCGGGCTTCGGCACCGCCGCCGAGTCCAACGCCCGCTACAAGCAGCTGATCGCCAACGGCACCATGGGCCTGTCGGTGGCCTTCGACCTGCCGACCCAGATGGGCTACGACTCGGACGCGGCGATCTCGCACGGCGAGGTCGGCAAGGTCGGCGTGGCGATCGACAGCGTCGAGGACATGAGCGTGCTGTTCGGCGGCATCCCGCTCGGCGAGGTCTCCACCTCGATGACCATCAACGCGCCCGGCTCGCTGCTGCTGCTGCTCTACCAGCTGGTCGGCGAGGCCCAGGGCGTGCCGTCGAACCGGCTCACCGGCACCATCCAGAACGACGTGCTCAAGGAGTACATCGCCCGCGGCACGTACATCTTCCCGCCCAAGCCCAGCCTGCGGCTGATCGCCGACGTGTTCCAGTACTGCCGGGCCGAGATCCCCAAGTGGAACACCATCTCCATCTCCGGCTACCACATGGCCGAGGCCGGGGCGAACCCCGCGCAGGAGATCGCCTTCACGCTCGCCAACGGCATCGAGTACGTCCGCACCGCGGTCGCCGCCGGGATGGACGTCGACGACTTCGCGCCCCGGCTCTCGTTCTTCTTCGTCTCCCGCACCACGCTGCTGGAGGAGGTCGCCAAGTTCCGTGCCGCGCGCCGGATCTGGGCCCGGGTGATGAAGGAGGAGTTCGGCGCGAAGAACCCCAAGTCGCAGATGCTCCGCTTCCACACCCAGACCGCGGGCGTCCAGCTCACCGCCCAGCAGCCCGAGGTCAACCTGGTGCGGGTCTCGGTGCAGGCGCTCGCCGCCGTCCTGGGCGGGACGCAGTCGCTGCACACCAACTCCTTCGACGAGGCGATCGCCCTGCCGACCGAGAAGTCCGCCCGGCTCGCGCTGCGCACCCAGCAGGTGCTCGCCTTCGAGACCGACGTCACCGCCACCGTCGACCCGTTCGCGGGCTCCTACGTGGTCGAGGCGATGACGGACGAACTGGAGGCCGCCGCACTGGAGTTGATGGCCAAGGTGGAGGACATGGGCGGCGCCGTCGCCGCGATCGAACAGGGCTACCAGAAGGGCGAGATCGAGCGCACCGCGTACCGCATCCAGCAGGAGCAGGACTCCGGCGAGCGGACCGTGGTCGGCGTCAACCGCTTCCAGCTCGCCGAGGAGGAGCCCTACGAGCCGCTGCGGGTCGACCCGGCGATCGAGGCCCAGCAGGCCGCGCGCCTGGCCCGGCTGCGCGCCGACCGGGACTCCTCGGCGGTGCGGCGGGCGCTGTCGCAGCTGCGCAAGGCGGCCGAGGGCACCGACAACGTGCTGTACCCGATGAAGGAGGCGCTGGCGGCCCGGGCCACGGTCGGCGAGGTCTGCGACGCGCTGCGCGGGGTGTGGGGGACGTACGTGCCGGTCGACCGCTTCTGAGCGGTGCCGCAGGGGGCGGGCGCGCCGAGGGGCAACCGGCCGCCCGCACCGCGACCTTGCCGGCGTGCTCCTCCGCCGCGCGCGGTTCCCCGCGCCCCTGGCGGGGCGCGGGGGCGTAGCGGGGGAGAGGACGGGAAGAGCGCCCGGGGAGACCTCCGAACGGCCCTCCGGGCGTTCCGCCGACTGCTTCTCCATACCGCTTCCCCGCCCCCGGCGGGAATGGCGGAGGGGCCGCCGGGAGGTTTCCCGACGGCCCCTCTTCCTTGCGTGACCGGCTACTTCTTGAGGGCGAAGGACTTGAAGAAGTCCTTGCCCGGGGAGCCCAGGCCGGTGGCCGTGTCGTAGCCCTTGCCGGCCGACAGGCCGTAGTCCGCGCCGATCTTGTAGAGGCGGACCCGGAGCGAGTCGTTCACCACGCCGAGGTCGACGACGTTGCCGCGCTTGCCGTGGTTGGCGGCGTCGTCGACGTCGTGGAAGGCCTTGGTGCCGGCCCGGTCGTAGAGGGCCGGGTTGGCGAAGCCGAGGGCGCGGCCGCCGCGGGTCTGGATGGCGTTGGCGAACATCGCGGCGGTCTCCGGGGCGGAGACCGAGGTGCCGCCGTAGCCGCCCTCGCTGTAGGTGCCGCCGTCGGTGTAGCCGACCAGGGTGGCGGCGACCAGGTCGCCGCTCATCGCGATGTCGGGGGTGGCGCGCAGCGGGGTCGCGGACTCGGTGCCGTCGGCCGCGGTCTTGGAGACCTTGTCCGGGACGACGCCCTGCTGGTACCAGGGCTGGGCGAAGTCCTTGGAGACGCCGCCGCCACCGCCGAAGTAGAAGGTGCCGGGGAACGGGCTCCAGGACTTCTGGTCGGCGGAGAGCACCGAGCGCAGGTCGCCCATCGAGACCTCGTCGCCGTACTTGCCGCCCTTGTCGCCCAGCTGCAGGGCGGTGCCGCCGACCGAGGTGACCCACGGCGAGGCGGACGGCCAGTCGGCCTGGGCCTGGTCGGTCTCGGTCTGGCAGTTGGCGCCGGTGGCGGCCGCGCCGGGGGAGCTGTCGCCGCAGTCGCCGGAGGAGAAGGTGAAGCCGATGCCGGTCACCGCGCCGAGCTGGAACACCTGGTTGTCGGCGGCGACCACGGCCGGGTCGATGTCGCCGGTGGTGCCGTGCATGATCTCGCCCCAGGAGTTGGAGACCACGTCGGCCAGGTGCTCGTCGACGACCTTGGCCATCGCGTCGTACAGGTCCTCGTCGTAGCAGGAGTTGCCGCCGACGTAGACGACCTGGGCGTCGGGCGCCAGGCCGTGCACCATCTCGACGTCGAGCGCCTCCTCGCCGGCCCAGCCCTCGGGGCCGCCGCACTCGTCCTGGTGGGTCCACCGGTCCGGGGTGACGTACTCGGTGTACTGGCCCGGCGCGAACGGCCGGTCGCCGTGCAGGGCCGAGTAGTGGTTCGCGTCCTGCTCCATGGTGGACAGGCCGTAGGCGTCGATGATCGCGACCCGGGCGCCCTTGCCGGTGACCTTGGCGTCGCTGACGCCGTACGCCTTGCGGAGCTGGGACGGGACGTACGAGCAGGGGGCGAACGGCTCGTTCTTCTCGTAGCCGGCCGGGGCGCCCTTGGCGGTCTTGGAGCCGTAGCCGTCCTCGGAGCAGGTCGGCACGTCCGGCAGGGTGGCCGGGGCCTTCTTGTCGGGGGCGGCCAGCCGGGAGGCGGCGCTCGCGCGCTGCTCGGCCTGGCGCACCGAGGTGGCGTCCGAGCTGTTCTTGTGGATCGCGTCGGCCAGGCCGGAGACGGCGAGCACCGAACCGGCCACCGCGGCGGGGACCACGGCGTCGGAGGTCGGCGCGCGGTGGGTGCCGTCCGCGGTGCGGTAGTCGTGGAAGCCGGTGCCGAACGCCTCGGCCATCGCGGCGGTGGAGCCGGCCACCTGCACGTAGTGGGCGGTGGAGGCGGAGACGGTCAGGCCCGCGCCGGTCACCCAGTCGGTGACGGCCTCGACCTGCTCGGGGGTGGCGCCGAACTCCGCCCGCACCTGGTCGGGGCTCAGGTAGCGGCCGTACGAGGGCGAGTCCGGGTCGGAGACCGCCTTGGCGAGCGCGGCCAGGCCGCTGGCGTCGCGGCCGGCCAGGTAGATCCGGGCGGTGGCCGGGGCGGACGCGTCGGCGGGGCCGGCGTCGGCCTGCGGGGTGGCCCACTCGGGGTGGGTGCCGGGCAGGGCCCGGGCGCTGTCGCCGACCGGGGTGGCGGCGGAGGCCGGAACGGCCGCGCCGAGGGTGGCGAGGATGAGTGCGGCGGCGACGGTGGCCGGAGCGATGCTCCTTGCGAGCTGGTTGCGCGCGACGGGCACGTCGGTCCCCCCTTCTCGGTTCGATGGAGCGTCAGCTGCCCCTCGTGAGGGCGTGACGGCGTGCGCCGCGAGCGGAAGACCCCCCACTGCGGCACCGGAGTTGACTGTGCGGAAGCTGTCTATTCGGACTGATGTACGCCGCTCAAGAGCAGGTCCGAAAGCTTTACTCCGGCATGACTCGATCGGGGGAAACGTTTGGCCGCCGCGCTCCGGGGACCCGCACGGAGCAGCCGCCGTGTCCGATCGCCGGTGCAGGTCGTTGCACACGCCGGAGACCGGGGACCGGAAGGGCAGGCCGAAACGGAATGACATACCCATCCAGGCGGCCGCTATGCACCCATCCGGTGAGGAGTTCTCCGGAAGCTGGGCCAAAACCCCACCACCGGCCTACTCTTGTCAAGGTGAACGATCCCAAGCCGGCAGCCGCCGCCACCGTCACCGCTGCCCGTCCCCCCGCCGACCTACGCGCCCTGGTGGCGTCGTACCGGGCCGAGTTGATCGAGCTGCGCCGTGACCTCCACCGGCACCCCGAGCTCGGCCGCCAGGAGTTCCGCACCACCCGGCTGCTGCGCGAGCGGCTGGTCGCCGCCGGGCTGGAGCCGCGGGTGCTGCCCGGCGGCACCGGGCTGCTGGTGGACCTCGTGCCGCCGGGCACCGCGCCCGGCACCCCGTTGCTGGCGTTCCGCGCCGACATCGACGCGCTGCCGATCGACGACGCCAAGCAGGACGTGCCGTACCGCTCCACGCTGCCCGGCCGGGCGCACGCCTGCGGGCACGACGTGCACACCGCGGTGGTGCTCGGCACCGGCCTGGTGCTGGCCGAGGCGATGGAGGCCGGGGAGCTGGCCCGCCCGGTGCGGCTGATCTTCCAGCCCGCCGAGGAGATGATGCCCGGCGGCGCGCTGGACGTGATCGCGGCCGGCGGGATGGAGGGGGTCGGCCGGATCTTCGCCGTGCACTGCGACCCCAAGGTGCCGGTCGGCCGGATCGGGCTGAAGGCCGGGGCGATCACCTCGGCCTGCGACAAGGTCCGGATCTCGGTGGACGGCCCCGGCGGCCACACCGCCCGTCCGCACCTGACCACCGACCTGGTCGGCGCGGTCGCCAAGCTGGCCGCCGAGCTGCCCGCCGCGCTCTCCCGCCGGATGGACCCGCGCTGGGGCGTCTCGCTGGTCTGGGGCCGGATCGCGGCCGGCTCCGCGCCGAACGTGATCCCGCAGCACGCCGAGCTGGAGGGCACCGTCCGCTGCCTGGAGCTGGCCGGCTGGCGGGACGCGCCCGAGGTGCTGGAGGACCTGGTCGCCCACCTCGCCGAGACCTACCGCGCCAAGTGGACCCTCGACTACCACCGGGGCGTCCCGCCGGTGGTCAACGAGGCCACCTCGATCGACCAGCTGGAGACCGCGATGAACGCCCGGTTCGCCGGGGGGCGCGGCCCGGTGGCCGAGTCGACCGGCCCGGTGGTCGAGCCGACCGAGCAGAGCCTGGGCGGCGAGGACTTCTCCTGGTACCTGGAGCACGCCCCCGGCGCGCTGGCCCGGCTCGGCGTGCGCGGCCCGCACGAGAAGGGCCCGCGGGACCTGCACCAGGGCGACTTCGACGCCGACGAGCGGGCCATCGAGATCGGCGTGGAGCTGTTCGCCTCGCTCGCCCTGGAACACGCCCGGACCTGAACCGGCCCCGGGCCGGGCCGAACCGGCCCCGGGCCGAACCGGGACGAAAGCGAAGGGCCCTTCCCCGGAAGGTCGCTGCGTGGTCGAATCATCGGCGCAACGATCATCCAGGGGAGGGCCCGAACCATGCACAGCACCCGCCGCAGGCTCCTGTTCGCCGCCGGAGCGGCCGGAGCGGCCGGCGCCACCGCCGCCGCCGGCCTGGCCGCCGCACCCGCGGCCGCCGCCGCCGACGACCCGGCGGTGCCGCCGGTCGACTGGATCAGCGTCAAGGCGCACGGCGCGAAGGGCGACGCCGCCACCGACGACTGGCAGGCGATCACCGACTCCCTGGCGGCCTGCCCGCCCGGCGGGGTGGTGTACTTCCCGGCCGGCCAGTACGTCGTCACCCGGACCCTGTCGGTGCCCGCCCACGTCACGCTGGCGGGCACCACCGGCAGCCGCTGGTTCGGCTACCTGCCGGAGAACGCCCAGGGCAACCCGGTGCCGCCGGTGTTCATCAAGCCGCTCTGGGGGAACTTCACCGGCTCCGCGCTGGTCGAGCTGACCGGCAACGGCGCCCGGCTGCGCGACCTGGTGCTGGCCTCCGGCCGCGCGACCGACACCGCCGGGGGGAACGTCGACGGCCTGGTCGCCAGGGGCCCGGTCAAGGCCGTCCGGCTGCAGAACGTCGGCGTCTTCAACTTCCAGGGCTACGGCGTGCACACCGACAGCACCGCCGACGGCTTCCCCGGCGGCTGGGAGGTCTCCCACCTGAGCGTTGAGGCCAACAAGCTCGGCGGCTGGCGCTCGGAGAACACCGGCGGGGCGCCGTTCTCCTTCGCCGACTCGATGCTCGACTCCTGCGAGGCCGCCGCCAACGGCGGCGACGCCTGGTCCTTCGACGGCCTCGGCGCCACCGGCTTCACCGGCGTCCGGGCCACCTGGAACGACGGCAACGGCTTCCACCTGACCGGCAAGTGCGGGACGGTCGGCTTCACCGAGTGCCAGACCGACCGCAACCGCCGCAACGGCTGGCTGGTCGAGAGCGCCCAGAACGACCCCACCCGCTCGCCCGCGCCGCACGTCGTCACCCTGACCGGCTGCCAGGCCAGCCGCGACGGCCGCAACGACAACGCCGTCCCCGGCGGCTACGCGGGCTTCCGGATCACCGCCCCGGCCGGCGGCGCCGCCCTCCCGGTCGCGCTGACCGGCTGCGCCACCCACGTCTCCGGGGACGACGTGCCCGGCGGCCTGCTCGCCCCCGACTACGGCGTGTACGCCGACCGCGCGCTGCGGGTGCTGCTCACCGGCTGCGTGCTGACCGGCACGGTGGCCAGCGTGCGCGACGACGCGGGCGCGGTGGTGGACACCGGCACCACCATGCACAACCGCACCACCAAGGACGGCGTCTCCTACAACGTCCCCTCGCCCGCCGTCACCCCGGTCGGCAACGCCCCGCAGCCCGCGGACTCCGGCTACGGCACCTGGTCCTTCGACCCGGCCGTCGCGAGCGACCTGAGCACCCGGCTGACCTCGGGCAACGTCTACCTGGTGCGGGTGGAGACGCACCAGCCGGTGACCGTCTCGGCGGTCTCGGTGCTGCTGGCCGGCTCCGGCGCCGGGTTCACCACGGGCAACCTGGCCGGCGTGTACGACCGCACCGGCAGGCTGCTGGCCCGCACCGCGGGCGAGCAGGCGATGGCCTGGGCGGGGGCGGCGAACAAGCTGTGCCGGATGCCGCTGTCCGGGCCGGTCACCCTGGGCCCCGGCTTCCACTGGGTGGCGCTGCTGGCCAACGCGGCCACCCCGCCGTCCTTCGCCCGGGGTTCGACCTTCCCCGACCCGGGGGCCTTCCTGAACGCCGGGCTCACCCCGGCCACCTACCGGGTCGCCCACCTGAACGGCTCCGCCACCGCGCTGCCGGCCTCCTTCGACCCCGCGCAGAACCGGAGCACCACGGTGCAGATGTTCTGGGTCGGCCTGAGCTGACCGCGGCCTCCCCCGGGCCCCCGGGCCGCGCACGGGACCCGGCGCGGCATCTTCTCGGCGATCCGGGGGAGGCGTACCGTGGTGGCCCGATACCAGCGGGTAATGAACATCGGGTTGATCATGTGTGTGGCTATGTCCGGATTTGCCGGGGCGTACGACCACATTTTGATAACAACCCGGATGCCTCCGCAGGCCGTAACACAACCGTGTTCTACGCGCGTTACGGTGGCGCTCGACCACGCCAACCGGGTGTGTGAGAAGGAGAAACTCCCTTGCGCCGTTCACTCAAGCTCGCCGCGGCCGTGCTCTCGGGTTCCCTGGGCATCGCCTCGCTCGCCGCCTGCGGCGCAAAGAGCACCGACAACAACTCCACCTCGGCCGGCGCCGGCAGCTCGTCGTTCAAGGTCGGCATGGCCTACGACATCGGCGGCCGCGGCGACCAGTCCTTCAACGACTCCGCCGCGCGCGGCCTGGAGCAGGCCAAGTCCGAGCTGGGCGCCACCATCAACGAGGCGGAGGCCAAGGCCGGCGAGTCCGAGGGCGACAAGGAGCAGCGCCTCAAGTCCCTGGTCAGCAGCGGCTACAACCCGATCATCGCGGTCGGCTTCGTCTACCAGGACGCGGTGGACAAGGTCGCCAAGGAGAACCCGAACGTCAAGTTCGCGATCATCGACTCCTCCGCCGCCGACCAGCCCGCGAACGTCACCTCGCTGACCTTCTCCGAGGAGCAGGGCTCCTACCTGGCGGGCGTGGCCGCCGCCAACAAGTCCAAGGACAAGCACATCGGCTTCATCGGCGGCGTGCAGTCCGAGCTGATCAAGAAGTTCGAGGCCGGCTACACCGCGGGCGCCAAGTCCGTCGACCCGAACGTCCAGGTCGAGGTCACCTACCTGACCACCCCGCCGGACTTCACCGGCTTCTCCGACCCGGGCAAGGGCAAGCAGGCCGCCCAGGGCCAGCTCGACAAGGGCGCGGACGTTATCTACTCGGCGGCCGGCTCCTCCGGCACCGGTGCGATCGAGGCCGTCGCGGGCGCCGGCAAGTGGGCCATCGGCGTCGACTCCGACCAGGCCAAGCAGCCCGCCCTGGACAAGTACAAGGACCACATCCTCACCTCGATGGTGAAGAACGTGGACACCGCCGTGTTCACCTACATCAAGTCGATCAAGGACGGCAACGCGCTGACCGGCGTCAAGAACTTCGACCTGAAGGAAGGCGGCGTGTCGCTGGCCACCACCGGTGGCTTCATCGACGACGTCAAGGCCAAGATCGACGCCGCCACCCAGCAGATCACCAGCGGCGCCACCAAGGTCCCGACCGCTCCGTAAGGACGACCAGGCCCGCCGCGCCGCCCGCCCGCCGGGCGGCGCGCGGCGGTTCGACCGGATCGCACCGCAGGGGCCCGGACGGACGCGCCCAGCGCGCGCCCCGTCCGGGCCCCCGTCGGTTCCGCACCGCGTCCGCGCGGCACGGCCCCTCCCGGGTTTCCCCCTGAGCCCTCAGCGCGACGAAGCGCCCGACGACCAGCAGGAGATCGCCATCACCCCCTCCGACTCCGTCCCCACGGACGGCACCCCCCGCGCGGGGACGGCGACGCCTGCCGTCGAACTGCGCGGCATCACCAAGCGCTTCCCCGGTGTGGTGGCCAACCACGACATCGACATCACCGTGCGGCGGGGCACCGTGCACGCGCTGATGGGCGAGAACGGCGCGGGCAAGTCCACCCTGATGAAGATCCTCTACGGGATGCAGAAGCCGGACGAGGGCACCATCGCCGTCGACGGCGAGCAGGTGGAGTTCTCCACCCCCGCGGACGCCATCGCGCGCGGCATCGGCATGGTGCACCAGCACTTCATGCTGGCCGACAACTTCACCGTCTGGGAGAACATCGTCCTGGGCGGCGAGCACCTGCACGGCATCGGCGCCAAGGCCAGGGCCCGGATCCGCGAACTGTCCGACCAGTACGGCCTGGGCGTGAAGCCGGACGCGCTGGTCGAGGACCTCGGCGTGGCCGACCGGCAGCGGGTGGAGATCCTCAAGGTGCTGTACCGCGGCGCCCGGATCCTCATCCTGGACGAGCCGACCGCGGTCCTCGTCCCGCAGGAGGTCGACGCGCTGTTCGACAACCTGCGCGAGCTCAAGGCCGAGGGCGTCACCGTCATCTTCATCTCGCACAAGCTGCACGAGGTGCTCTCGGTGGCCGACGCGATCAGCGTGATCCGCCGCGGCACCACGGTCGGCGACGCCGACCCGCGCCAGGTGACCGCCCGGCAGCTCGCCGAGCTGATGGTCGGCGCCGAACTGCCCTCCCCGGAGAGCCGCGAGTCCACCGTCACCGACAGCGAGATGCTGAGCGTCGAGGGCCTGCGGATCGCCAAGCCGGACGCCGAGGGCGTCGAGCGGGTCGTCCTGGACGACGTGTCGCTGCGGATCCGCAAGGGCGAGATCCTCGGCATCGCCGGCGTCGAGGGCAACGGCCAGGCCGAACTGGTCGAGGCGATCATGGGCATGCTGCCGCTGGACGCCGGCACCGTCACGCTGGACGGCGCCGACCTCACCCGCACCCTGACCCGGGCCCGCCGCGAGGCCGGCATCGGCTACATCCCCGAGGACCGGCACCGGCACGGCCTGCTGCTGGAAGCCCCGCTGTGGGAGAACCGGATCCTCGGCCACGTCACCGAGCGGCCCAACTCCAAGGGCGTGCTGCTCGACCCGGCCGGCGCCCGGGCCGACACCCAGCGGATCGTCGAGGAGTACGACGTCCGCACCCCCGGCATCGAGGTCACCGCGGCCTCGCTGTCCGGCGGCAACCAGCAGAAGCTGATCATCGGCCGGGAGATGAGCCACTCCCCGAAGCTGCTGATCGCCGCCCACCCCACCCGCGGCGTGGACGTCGGCGCGCAAGCCCAGATCTGGGAGCAGATCCGCTCCGCCCAGCGCGAGGGCCTGGCGGTGCTGCTGATCTCCGCCGACCTGGACGAGCTGATCGGCCTGTCCGACACCATCCGGGTGATCTACCGCGGCCGCCTGGTCGCCGACGCCGACCCGGCCACCGTCACCGCCGAGGACCTGGGCAGCGCCATGACCGGCGCCGCCACCGGCCACATCGAGTCCGACCCGCAGGCCCTCGCCGAGGCGCAGGCCGTCGCCGCCGAGGGCACCGAGGCCGCCGGCGCCCCGGCCGGCACCCCGTCCACCGACACCGCCGACGACGAGCAGGCGGGGGAGTAACCACATGACCAGTCCCAACCCCCCGGCCGCACCCGCGGCCAAGCGGTCACTGCGCGAGCGCGTCGACCTGGAGCGGATCGGGCTCGCCCTGGCCGCCCCCGTGCTGGCGGTGCTGCTGTCGCTGATCATCGCCGGCGGCCTGCTGGCGGTCTCCGGCCGCGACCCGTTCGACGCGTTCTCGATCATGTGGAACTACGGCACCGCGTCCGACGGACAGGTCGCCGTGCTGAACAAGGCCACCGTGTACTACCTGGCCGCGGCCGCCGCCGCGTTCGGGTTCCGGATGAACCTGTTCAACATCGGCATCGAGGGCCAGTACAAGCTGGCCATGATGTTCGCCGCGTTCGTCGGCAGCCAGGTCGACCTGCCGGCCTTCCTGCAGATCCCGCTGCTGCTGATCGTCGCGATGTGCGTCGGCGGCCTGTGGGCGTCGATCGCCGGCCTGCTGAAGGTCTACCGGGGCGTCAGCGAGGTCATCTCGACCATCATGCTGAACGCCATCGCCACCGCGGTGATCGGCGTGCTGCTGGTGCCCGGCATCTTCGCGCCGAAGACCAGCGGCACCACCAACTCGATCCAGACCGGCAAGATCTCCGAGTCCAGCAACTTCTTCTCGGTCGAGACCCAGGGCGGCACCCTGTGGGGCTTCATCGTGATCGCGGTGCTGGTCGGCGTGGTCTTCCAGTTCACCCTGAACCGCACCCGGTTCGGCTTCGACCTGCGCGCCACCGGCCGCTCGGAGAGCGCCGCCAGCGCCTCCGGCGTCAACGTCAAGCGCATGGTGATCACCTCGATCGTGGTCTCCGGCGCGCTGGCCGGCCTGGTCGGCCTGCCCGAACTCATGCAGAACACCCCGTACTTCGGGCAGAACGTGCAGACCGGCCTCGGCTTCATCGGCATCTCGGTGGCGCTGCTCGGCCGCAACACCCCGATCGGCATCGCGTTCTCCGCGCTGCTGTTCGCCTTCCTGGACGCCTCCGGCGCCCAGCTGCCCACCCGGGGCGACTACCCGTCCGAGATCATCCCGGTGATCCAGGGCACCATCGTCATCTGTGTCGTCGTGGCCTACGAACTGGTGCGCCGCTACGGCCTCAAGCGCCAGCAGCAGAAGGTCGGCGCCGAGCTCGCCGCGCAGGCTGCCGCGGCCGCCCAGAAGGAGGTCGCGGCATGAGCACCGCAGTCGCCGGCAAGCCCAAGACGCCGGTCGCGTCCGCGAAGCGGACCAAGCTCACCTGGCCGGTGGTGCTGCTGCTGATCGCGCTCGCCCTGGTGCTGTTCGCCGCGGTCGGCGCCGCCACCGGCAACCACGGCCTGACCTCCTCCGGGCAGATCAGCGCCGCGCTGGCCTCCGCCGTGCCGATCGCGATGGCCGGCCTCGGCGGCCTGTGGTCGGAGCGCGCGGGTGTGGTCAACATCGGCCTCGAAGGCATGATGGTGGCCGGCACCTTCTGCGGCGCCTGGGCCGGCTTCCTGGTCAACCCCTGGGTCGGCCTGCTGGCCGGCATGGCCGGCGGCGCGCTCGGCGGCCTGCTGCACGCGCTGGTCACCGTCACCTTCGGCGTCGACCACATCGTCTCCGGCGTCGGCATCAACCTGCTGATCCCCGGCATCTGCGCGTACGTCAACCGGATCTACTACAAGGACTACGTGGCCGACGGCGCCGGCGCCAACCAGTCGCCGCCCGCCGACTCGCTGCCGACCTTCACCTTCCCCGGCCTGTCGAGCTGGCTGGGGACCGTCGAGAAGCACCACTGGTTCCTGGTCTCCGACGTGGCCGGCGTCGTCCGCGGCCTGGTCACCGACCTGTCGGTGGTCACCCTGGTCGCCGCCGCGTTCCTGGTGGCCAGCTACTTCCTGCTCTGGCGGACCGTGTTCGGCCTGCGGCTGCGCTCCTGCGGCGAGAACCCGACCGCCGCCGAGTCGCTGGGCGTCAACGTCTACAAGTACAAGTACCTCGCGGTGATCTCCTCCGGCGCCTTCGCGGGCCTCGGCGGCGCGTACCTCTCGCTGGTCGCCGCGCACTTCTACCGGGACGGCCAGACCCAGGGCCGCGGCTTCATCGGCCTGGCCGCGATGATCTTCGGCAACTGGATGCCGGGCGGCCTGGCCGCCGGCGCGGGCCTGTTCGGCTTCACCGACAGCCTCCAGCTGCGCGACGCCGACTCGGTGCACGTGCTGCTGCTGGTGGTCGCCATCGCGATGGCGCTGCTCGCGCTCTGGCAGTTCTACCGCCGCAAGCTCACCGCCGGGGTGATCAGCACCGTCGTCGCGGGCGGCGTCGCCACCTGGTACGCCTGCACCGACGAGGTGCAGCGCCCGCTGATCGTCGCCACCCCGTACGTGATCACCCTGGTGGTGCTCGCGCTGGCCTCGCAGCGGCTGCGGATGCCCAAGGCCGACGGCCAGGTCTACCGCAAGGGGCAGGCCAAGTGACGGCGGCCGTTCCGGCCCCGGAGGTCGACTGGGAGGCGCTGCGGGAGGCCGCCCGGGCCGCGATGCGGCACGCGTACGCCCCCTACAGCAAGTACCCGGTCGGGGCCGCGGCCCTGGTCGAGGACGGCCGCACGGTGGTCGGCTGCAACGTGGAGAACGCCTCGTACGGGCTCGGCCTGTGCGCCGAGTGCGGGCTGGTCTCCGCGCTGCACGCCTCCGGCGGCGGCCGGCTGGTCGCCTTCACCTGCGTGGACGGCGGCGGCGAGCTGCTGATGCCGTGCGGGCGCTGCCGCCAGCTGCTGTACGAGCACGGCGGGCCCGGGCTGCTGGTCGAACTGCCCTCCGGGGTGCGGCCGATGAGCGAGGTGCTGCCGGACGCGTTCGGGCCGGACAAGTTGTAGCCGCTCCGGCGGTTACGCGCGTAGAGTGTCGCGGGAGGACATCCCGCGACACTCTTCGCATTTCCCCTCTTCTGGATCTTCTGGAGCACCTGCATGGACGCCATCTCCGTCATCCGGGCCAAGCGCGACCGGGGCGAACTGACCGACCCCCAGATCGACTGGGTCATCGACGCCTACACCCGCGGCGAGGTCGCCGACGAGCAGATGTCCGCCCTCGCGATGGCCATCCTGCTCAACGGCATGACCGCCCGGGAGATCAGCCGCTGGACCGACGCGATGATCCGCTCCGGCGAACGGATGGACTTCTCCGCGCTCGGCGTCCCCACCGCCGACAAGCACTCCACCGGCGGCGTCGGCGACAAGATCACCCTCCCGCTCGCCCCGCTGGTCGCCGCCTGCGGCGCCGCCGTCCCGCAGCTCTCCGGCCGCGGCCTCGGCCACACCGGCGGCACCCTCGACAAGCTGGAGTCGATCCCCGGCTGGCGGGCCCTGCTCTCCAACGAGGAGATGCTCGACGTGCTGCGCGGCTGCGGCGCCGTCATCTGCGCCGCCGGTGACGGGCTCGCCCCCGCCGACAAGAAGCTCTACGCGCTCCGGGACGTCACCGGCACCGTCGAGGCGATCCCGCTGATCGCCTCCTCGATCATGTCCAAGAAGATCGCCGAAGGCACCGGAGCCCTCGTCCTGGACGTCAAGGTCGGCTCCGGCGCCTTCATGAAGAACCTCGACGACGCCCGCGAACTCGCCCGCACCATGGTCGGGTTGGGCCGCTCCGCCGGGGTCGCCACGGTCGCCCTGCTCACCGACATGTCCACCCCGCTCGGGCTCACCGCGGGCAACGCCCTCGAAGTCCGCGAGTCCGTCGAGGTGCTGGCCGGCGGCGGCCCCGCCGACGTCGTCGAACTCACCCTCGCCCTCGCCCGCGAGATGCTCGCCGCCGCCGGCGTCCACGGCAAGGACCCGGCCGACGCCCTGCGCGACGGCTCCGCGATGGACCACTGGCGCCGCATGATCACCGCCCAGGGCGGCGACCCCGACGCCCCGCTCCCGGTCGCCCGCGAACAGCACGTCGTCCCCGCCCCCGCCACCGGCGTCCTCACCGCCCTCGACGCCTACGCCGTCGGCGTCGCCGCCTGGCGCCTCGGCGCCGGCCGCGCCCGCAAGGAGGACCCCGTCCAGGCCGGCGCCGGCGTCGAACTCCACGCCAAGCCCGGCGACCACGTCACCGCCGGCCAGCCCCTGCTCACCCTGCACACCGACACCCCCGAGCGCTTCGGCTACGCCCTGGAAGCCCTGGACGGCGCCGTCACCGTCGCCCCGGCGGGCACCGCGTTCACCCCGGCGCCGATCGTGCTGGACCGGATCGGCTAGCCGGGTGCCCCGGCGTCCTGCTAGCCGGAGTAGGTGCGCAGGACGCCGGTGTCGAGCTTCCAGGGGCCGACGGTGATCGTGTCGCCGAAGGCGAAGTTCCGGCGGTCGGTGTAGCCCGGTTCGGAGTGGACGATGCCGGTGCCCAGGCGGGGGTCGACCAGCAGGTAGAGCGGGACGCCCATGGCGGCGTAGTCGCGCGCCCTGGGCCGGTGGTCGAACTCCGGGAAGTGCGGGGCGACGACTTCGACGGCCAGGAGCGGGCGGGCGGCCGGGGCCGGGAGGACGGCGAGGTCCGGGCGGCGCAGCAGACCCAGGGGCGGGGCTTCCAGGGGCGCGTCCGGGATCACCCGTCCGGGGGGCGTGAGCTGGGCGGCCAGTTGACGGCGGGCCAGTTCGACGGCGGCGCCGTGCTGCGGGCCCGGGGCGAGCGCGAGGTGCACCGTGCCGTCGGCGATCTCCGGGGCCCGTAGGTCCGGCACCGCGGGCAGCGCGTCGGCGATCGCCCGCAGCGTTGGGTAGTCGTCGGTCATGCCCGGACGGTAACGGCCTGCTCGCGGCGCGCCGTGACGGCGCGGCGGGTGGCGTAGAGGGTGACGCCGGCCGCGCAGGCCATGGCGACCAGGGCGACGGCGGCGGTGCCCGACCAGCCGGTGGAGTGGTAGGCGTCGGCGCCCAGGGTGCCGCCGAGGCTGTTGCCCAGGTAGTAGGCGATCAGGTAGAGGGCGGACGCCTGGGCGCGGCCGGTGGTGGCGGTGCGGCCGACGGCGGAGGAGGCGGTGGCGTGGCCGGCGAAGAAGCCGGCGGTGATCAGGACCAGGCCGAGGACCGCGCAGGACAGGGAGCCCGCGAGGGAGAGCAGCAGGCCCGCGGTGGTGGTGGCGATCGCCAGGTAGAGGGTGCCGCGGCGGCCGCAGCGGGCCGTCAGCCGGCCCGCCGAGGCGGAGGACGCGGTGCCGACCAGGTAGACCACGAAGATCGACGCGGCCACCGACTGCGGCAGGTGGAAGGGCGCGGCGGTCAGCCGGTAGCCGACCGTGTTGTAGACCGCGCCGAACACGGCCATGAACAGCATCCCCAGCGCGTACAGCCGCAGCAGCAGCGGGTTGCGCAGGTGCCCCGCGACGGTCGCGGCCAGCGCCCTCGCGTCGACCGGCGCGCGGCGGAAGTGCCGGGCGCGCGGGACGAGGGTGCGGAAGGCCAGCGCCGCGAGCAGCGCCAGGCCCGCCGAGACCGCCAGGCCCCAGCGCCAGCCCCAAGCGGCGCCGGCCCAGCCCGAGACCAGTCGGCCGCCCATCCCGCCGATCGAGTTGCCGGCGACGTACAGCCCCATCGCGGAGGCCAGCGCCGACGGGTGCACCTCCTCGGCCAGGTAGGCCATCGCGGTCGCGGGCAGCCCCGCCAGCGCCGCGCCCTGCACGGCGCGCAGCACCACCAGGGTGGTGAGGTCCGGGGCGAACGGCAGGGCGACGGCGATCAGCGCGGCGGCCAGCGTGGAGGCCGTCATCACCGCGGTGCGCCCGTAGCGGTCGGACAGCGCGCTGGCCGGGAGCAGGGCGAGGGCGAGGCCCAGGGTGGCGGCGGAGGCCGTCCAGCTGGCCTGGCCGGGCGTCAGGTCGAGGTCGGCGGAGAGCAGCGGCAGCAGGCCCTGGGTGGAGTACAGCAGGACGAAGGTGGCCACGCCGGCCGCGAACAGGGCCAGGTTGGCGCGGCGGAAGTCCCGGCTGCCGGGGCGCAGGCGCAGATCGGAGGGAGTGCTGACGGGGGCGGGCGCGGACGCCTCGGTACTGGCGGGCTGCATGACGTCGACGCTAGGACCGGGCGGCCTGATGCGTCCAATGCATCAATGGGGGATCATCGATGCTGTGACGCATGAGAGCAGCTCCGCGCCGGTCCGCCTGGTCGAACTCGGCCCGGACACCGATGTGACGGTCCTCGCACCGCAGTTGGCCGAGTTCGCGGCCGTCGCCCGGCTGGAGCACGTCACCCAGGCCGCCCAGCTGCTCGGCAGGCCGCAACCCACCCTGTCGCGCGCCGTCGCCCGGATCGAAGCCGAACTCGGCGTCGACCTGCTCGCCCGCCAGGGGCGCGCCGTCCGGCTCACCCGGGCCGGCCGGATCCTGCTGGACGCCGTCGAGCGGGCCCTCGCCGAGCTCGAACGCGGCGTGGAGGCGGCCCGGGCCGAGGCCGACCCGGCGGGCGGCCGGGTCGCCTTCGGGTTCCTGCACACCATGGGGAGCGACGCGGTGCCCGCCCTGCTGCGCGGCTTCCGCACCGGCCACCCCCGGGTGCGCTTCCAGCTCGTCCAGGACTACGGCGCCGCCATGCTGGAGCGCCTGCGGGCCGGGGAGCTCGACCTCTGCCTGGTGTCCCCGCTCCCCGACGCCCCCGACCTGGTCGCCCGCCCGCTGGACGAGCAGCGCCTCTTCCTGGCCGTCCCCGCCGAGCACCGCCTCGCGGCGCGCCGCCGGATCCGGCTCGCCGAGGTCGCGGACGAGAGCTGGGTGGCCGTCGAGGAGGGGTACGGGCTGCGCCACATCATGGAGGGCTTCTGCGCGGAGGCCGGGTTCACCCCGCGGATCGCCTTCGAGGGCGAGGAGGTCGAGACGCTGCGCGGCCTGGTCGCGGCGGGCCTCGGCGTCGCCCTCCTGCCGCCCGCGCTCGTCCCCCGCCCCGGCGTCGTCGAACTGGAGGTCACCGCGCCGCGCACCCGCCGGGCGATCGGCCTGGCCTGGCACGCGAACCGCCCGCTCACGCCGCCGGCGGCGGCCTTCCGGGACTTCGTGCTCTCGCGGCGGGGGAGCATCCTCGCGCACGACTGAGGGCGCCGCTCCGCGGGCGCGGCGGAACGGCGTGGTGGTAGGCAATCTACGCGCGTAGGGTCTATGCTCCGGCAATGGAGAAGCAGATCACCGCGTTCGCGGGCGGCACGGCCCCGCACGTCCCCACGCCCGATCAGATCGCCCGCGCCCCGAAGGTGCTGCTGCACGACCACCTGGACGGTGGGCTGCGGCCGGAGACGATCGTCGAACTGGCCGCGGCGTGCGGCTACCGGGGCTTGCCGACCACCGACCCGAAGGAACTCGGGGAGTGGTTCCGGGCGGCGGCCGACTCGGGCTCGCTGGAGCGGTACCTGGAGACCTTCGCGCACACCTGCGCGGTGATGCAGACCCGGGCCGCGCTGCTGCGGGTCGCGGCGGACTGCGCCGAGGACCTGGCCGCCGACGGGGTGGTGTACGCCGAGGTGCGGTACGCGCCGGAGCAGCACCTGGAGGGCGGGCTGAGCCTGGACGAGGTGGTGGAGGCGGTCAACGAGGGCTTCCGGCTCGGCGAGGCGAACGCGCGGGCGCGCGGGCACCGGATCCGGGTCGGCACGCTGCTGACCGCGATGCGGCACGCGGCCCGCTCGCAGGAGATCGCCGAACTGGCCAACCGCCACCGGGACCGGGGCGTGGTCGGGTTCGACATCGCGGGGGCCGAGGCGGGCCACCCGCCGACCCGGCACCAGGCCGCGTTCGACTACCTCAAGGGCGAGAACAACCACTTCACCATCCACGCGGGCGAGGCGTTCGGCCTGCCGTCGATCTGGGAGGCGCTGCAGTGCTGCGGCGCGGACCGGCTCGGCCACGGGGTGCGGATCGTGGACGACATCACGGTCGGTGCGGACGGCCGGGTCGAGCTGGGGCGGCTGGCCGCGTACGTGCGGGACAAGCGGATCCCGCTGGAGATGTGCCCGACCTCCAACCTGCAGACCGGCGCGGCCGCCTCGTACGCCGAGCACCCGCTCGGGCTGCTGGCCCGGCTGAAGTTCCGGGTCACCGTCAACACCGACAACCGGCTGATGAGCGGCACCTCGATGAGCCGCGAGTTCGCGCACCTGGTGGACGCCTTCGGGTACACCCTGGCGGACCTGGAGTGGTTCACCGTCAACGCGATGAAGTCGGCGTTCCTGCCGTTCGACGAGCGGCTGGCGATGATCGGCGACGTGATCAAGCCCGGCTACGCCGAGCTGAAGGCGGAGTGGCTGTTCGGGCCGCGGGACTGACGGGGACGGCCGGGCCGGCGTCCATGGAGATGGTCCGACTTATCACTCTCCGGAGTGGCCGGGCTTTGGCGGGCGCACGGTCCTCTCACTACGGTGGGCCGGTCACTGCTGACTCGGTGTGACGGCGACGTCCCCGATCCCTCGGGCGTCCGCCGGTGCACCGGCCCGACCAGGACTGAGGACGCACACATGAAGCAGGCCACTCTCAAGGCCGCCGGCACCGCCGCGCTCGGCGTCGCCTTCGCCGCCGTCGCCGCGGGCTCCGCCTCCGCCGCGCCGGTCGCCCCCGGCGGCCTCGGACTGCCGACCAGCGCGCTCACCAACCCCGGCGTGACCGGTGCGGCCACCGGCGCGGTGAGCAAGCTCCCCGGCGGCGACCAGCTCGGCACGGTGACCGGCACCCTCAACCCGAACGCCGGCGCCCCGGCGGCCGCCCCCGTCGAGGAGCAGGCCCCGCCGGTCGCCGAGCAGACCGGCCCCGGCGGCGTGGACCAGGAGCAGGCCCCGGCGGCCGCCAACCGGGTCGGCGGGCTGGACTCCGTCCCCGGCGGCCAGGGCCTGGCCAAGACCCCGGTCGGCGGCGTGGTCGGCACCCTGAGCAGCCTGTCCCCGACCGGCGGCGGCGCCCCCGGCCTGCCCAGCCTGCCGGGCCTGGGCGGCTGACGCACCGGAGCGCACGGAGGGGCCGTTCCCGCTGGGGAACGGCCCCTCCGTCGTGTGCTCGGGGCGCCAGGCCCGACTGCCCGGGCAGGCCCAGGGTCCACGCCCGCGGTTCGGGCCGCCCGGCGTCGGCGACCCGCGCTGACGCCCGGACGGACTCCCGGCGTTCGGCCCCGTCCGGCTCGTCCGGGACGGCGCCGATCTCCTCCGGGGTCTTCGGCGCGATCCGGGGTGGTGCGGGGCGGACTCACGCCTCCTGGGGGAGCAGCAGCCACAGCGCCAGGTAGAGCAGGCACTGCGGGCCGGGCAGCAGGCAGGACACCAGGAAGAGGATCCGGACCGTCCGCGGGGCGAGCCCGAAGCGCTCGGCGATCCCGGCGCAGACGCCGGCGATGACGCGGTTGTGACGGGGACGGGCGAGGCTGCTCATCGTCTCCTCCGGGGGAGTGGGCCCGGTGCGGTCCCTCCGACCGGGTGATGCCTCCATCCTGCCGCCGTGACCTGCGGCGTCGCGTCCGCCGTGATGCCGATCCGGACCCCGGAGCGGTCCCCGGGCAGGAGGAGGGCGGAGTCAGGGTCGGCTCCGGGGCGACCCCCGGTTTGCCCTCCGGGGTCGGCCTCGCCGTCGCCGCCGGTATTGCCGGCGGGCAATACCGAGTAAAGCGAAATCAAAGGAAGTGGAGCTGACGGGAGGGGCGGTTCCGCGTGCTGGGAGACTCGCGCATCTGATTGTCATAGGAACAGGGAAAATCTGATGCGTACCAACCGGCTGCTGGCCGTCACCGTGCTGTCCGTCCTCGGTGTCACCGGCCTGACGGCCTGCGGTTCCGATGGCAACAAGAAGGGCGGTGCCGCTCCCGCCACGTCCTCGGCCGCCTCCGCCTCGGTTTCCGCCTCGACCTCGGCCTCCGCCTCGACCTCCGCCTCCGCTTCCGTGGCCGGGAAGGGCGGCGGCCTGGAGACCCTGTCGGCCGAGGAGATCCTCAAGAGGACCCGGGCGGCGGGCGAGAAGCTCACCAGCGCCAAGGTGACCTTCACGATGGCGGACGCCGACGGCAACGTCAGCGGGTCCGTCGCCGCCGACTCCTCCGGCAACTGCTCCGGCACCTTCACCATCGAAGGCACCGGGAAGGCGGAGATCCGGGGCACCGGTGGCAAGAGGTGGATCAAGCCGGACGCCGGCTTCCTCAAGGCGATCGTTCCCGAGGGCAACACCGCCGCGGCCGGCGCGATGGCCGGCAAGTGGCTGACCGGTGACGGTGCCGGCATCAACGGCAGCGACGGCTTCGGCTGGTTCTGCGAGCTGGGCATCGACGCGCAGCGGAAGGCGGGCCTGCTGGAGAACGGCGCGCCGGACAGCAGCGTCGCCAAGAACGGCACCGGCCAGCTCGACGGCGTCAAGACGGTCCTCTTCACGGCGAAGGACGAGAGCAGCGGCGCTCCGCTGCAGGTCGCCGTCGCTAACGAGGGCGAGCCCTACGTGATCTCGATGAAGGGCGCCGCGATGGGCGAGATCCGGTTCGGCGACTTCGGCAAGCCGGTGACGGTGACCGCTCCGGCGGCCGCCCAGGTCTTCGACATGGACACCGCGCTCTCCGCGGGCTGATCCGCTCAGCCGCGCGGTGCGGCCGGGGAGCCGAGCACCGACAGGGCCGGGGCCGGGACGGGGCGCGGACGCGTTTCGCTCCGGCCCTCGGCGCGTCCGGGGGCGGGGGCGGGGGCGGCGGGGGCCGGGGTCCCG